>CAYNOQ010000001.1:0-31808 GCA_964398855.1 uncultured Mariniphaga sp.
AAGAAACTATTCAGAAAAAATTTCCTGAAAAATATTTGCTCAATGAACAATTGTTCACTAACTTTGTGGTGAACTAAAAGAAAGCTGCATGAGCAGACGCATTCGCAGAATACGGAAAGTGCTTAATCCACCAACAGTTAAGGGGTTTAAGCCGTTTGACAAAAATGAGAAAGTTTCTTTCCCCAATTCGGTCGTTTTGTTATACGATGAGTACGAAGCCATACGCCTTTGCGATTATGATTTGCATACTCACTTTCAGGCTTCGGTGATTATGGGCATTTCGCGTCCGACTTTCACCCGGATTTTCGGTTCGGCGCGCCAGAAAATCGCCAAAGCGATTATCGAAGGGTTGCCCCTGACCATTGAAGGCGGAAAAGTCTATTTCGACAGCGACTGGTACCGCTGCAATCAATGCGGCTGCGATTTCAGCAATCCGGAAATGATTTTGGGGATAACCGACTGTCCGCTCTGTGGCAGCAAGGAAATTTATCGGCATGAAGCAGAAGATAAAGTGATTCAAATTTCACCCAACAACTGTTTTTGCCCAAAATGCGAAACAGAACAGCCTCATCAAAGGGGAGTTCCCTGCAACAGGCAGGTTTGTCCGGAGTGTGGAAATAAAATGACCGGAAAAAGGAAAAGATATTCAGTCAAATATTAAAAAGGATAAAATGAGAGTTGCCATCACTTCAACAGGAAATAATTTACAATCACTGATTGACCCGAGATTCGGGCGGTGTGCCTGTTTTGTAATTTATGACACAGACACCGGATCCACGGAGTTTATTCCAAATCCGAATGTTGATGCTATCGACGGCGCCGGACCTGCGTCCGTGCAATTGGTTGCTTCACGTGATGTGTCAAAAGTTGTGTCGGGCGAGTTTGGCATAAAAATCAAATCCCTGTTCGATAGCCTGAAAATACAGATGATTCTGATAAAGGAGAAAAAAACCATTGAAGAGATAATAGAGTTGTTTAATCATTAGAAAAGGAGGTTAAAATGCCAGATTTAGATGGAACCGGACCAATGGGCAATGGACCCATGACCGGTAGAAGAATGGGAAAATGTTTTCAAAACGAACCCGGAAGGGCTGATTTCTTCGGTAGGGGATTTCGCAGAAAAGGAAGATGCGCCGGAGGTTGGAGAAATCCGGGTGTTCAACAGCGTTTTCGCAGAGGTCAATAATTTCTGAAATCGTTTCACGGATAAAACCGTGAAGCGGTTTTGAAAAAATAGTTTATCAAATTTTAAAAAACCAAATTTCAAACACAGATGGGAAAAATTTTTGCAATTCCATTGGAGAATGGAGTATTGTGCGGGCATTTCGGGCATTGCCAGGCATTTGCCATTGTTGAAGTGAACAACAATGAAATTTCCAATATTACTGAAGTCGTTCCACCCCGGCATGTTCCGGGGCTGTATCCGCGGTGGATTGCTCAGTTTGGAGTAACTGACGTGATTGCCGGGGGAATGGGAGAAAAAGCAATTAATCTTTTTAATGAGCAGCAAATCAACGCATTTGTGGGTGCACCCATTGCTACTGCCCGTCGGCTTGTGGAAGATTTCCTGAGCAACAAATTGAAACTCAGTGCAAATTACTGCAATCACAAAGGAGACAACCATGAAAATTGCAGTGGGTAGCGGCAAGGGAGGAACCGGAAAAACGTTGTTATCAACCAATCTTTTTTATGCTTTAAGCGATAAAAATCAGACTTTGTGCCTGCTCGACTGCGATGCGGAGGAGCCCAATGATCTGATATTTTTCGATGCACGGCTGACCGGAGATTTTGATGTAACTCAAAAGGTTCCGGTTATTGATACAGACCAATGCACCTATTGCGGAAGATGTTATGAATGGTGTGCATACCATGCCATTTTTTTTGTTCAGAAAACAAAACAAATTCAGGTTATTGAGGATTTGTGCCATGGATGTGGCGCATGTCTTGCAGCCTGCGATGAGGATGCAATCACCGAAAAAGATGTTGTTTTGGGAAAGGTAGGCAGATATAAAGTATCGGAAAGCAGCGACATTATTGAAACGAGAGTAAAAGTGGGAGTATATTCTCCGGTGAATGTGATCAAAGCGGGAATTAAATCTGCAAAAGATTATGACATTGTTATTATGGATGCGCCACCGGGAACTTCCTGCCCTTTCATTCATACGGTTTATTCAGCCGATTTTGTAATTCTCATCACAGAACCAACGCCTTTTGGGCTGAGCGATTTGAAACAATCGGTAGAAACGCTGAACGGCATGAATAAAAAGTATGGCGTAGTCATCAATAAGGCGGGCTTGGGAAATGACGATGTCTATGAATATCTGAAAGAAAACCGGATTCCGCTTCTTTTAGAAATTCCTTATGAAAAAGAGATTGCCATCATCTATTCCAATGGGGGATTGCCGGCTCGGCAACGCCCGGAATTTAAAGTTGAACTTGAAAAAATGTTTGCTCAAATTGTTGATAATTATGGAGATAGTAATAATCAGCGGTAAAGGTGGAACCGGTAAAAGCTCGGTGAGTGCGGCATTTGCCACTTTGAGCAAAAAAGTTGTTCTGGCAGATTGTGATGTGGATGCTGCCAATCTTCACATACTTTTTGAGCCGGAACATGAAGAGGAGGAAATATATATTTCCGGTGAATTGGCTGTAATTGATTATGATAAATGCACAAACTGCGGATTGTGTATCTCCTTTTGCCGGTTTGATGCGCTTGATTTTAATGATGAAAACCGGGTGGAAGTGAATGAAATATATTGCGATGGCTGCCGGCTCTGCTCCCGGATTTGCCCGGAAGAAGCCATTGAAATGATAAAAAACGATAAAAGCCGCATGTATTCAGGAACTTTCAGAAACGGCAAAATGGTTTACGGGAAACTTGCACCGGGTGAGGAGAATTCCGGGAAATTGGTCAGCATGGTTCGCGGAAAAGCCAAAAAGATTTCACGGGAAAACAATCTGGAAACCGTTATTATTGACGGTCCGCCAGGCATCGGCTGTGCCGTTATTTCATCATTTACAGGTGCTGATTACGTTGTTGTTGTTGCAGAACCGACGATTTCAGGTTTACGCGATCTGAAAAGAGCGCTTGAAATCACAGAAAAATTCAGCTTGAAAACCCGGGTAATCATCAATAAAAGTGACCTGAATTTTCAGGTTTCAAAAGAGATTGAAAACTACTGCCACAGCCGGAATATTCCGGTGATTGCTACGCTCCCATTCCGGGAAGAGGTTGTGGAAGCAATGGTAAACAAAAAAAGTATTGTGGAATTTGCGCCCGGTTCACCGGTTGCAAAACAGCTGAAAGATGCATTCTTTGAATACTTTTCTTTTTGAATTGTTTCTAAAACCGTTTCAAATCTTCAGCGGCAGTGCTGTGCCCTGCTTCAACTGCTTTTTGAAACCAACGTTTTGCTTCATTTAAGTCCTTGTTTACTCCGATACCGTTTTCATAGAGTACACCCATGGATCGAATGGCTTCCGGAACACCTTTGTTTGCAGATTTTTGAAACCACTCTGCTGATTTTGTCAGATTTTGTTCTGTTCCCTTGCCTTCATAATAAAATGTGGCTAATAAAAACATGGCGTTGCCATTACCTTTTTCGGCAGAAAGCGAAGCATATTTAAAAGCCTCTTCAAGATTACCTTTCTGTATCAGGTTCATTGCTTCCTGAAATTCAAGCTCGGCAGTTAAGCCGGCAAGACTTTCTTCTGCCGCACTAAGTGGATTTTGGTTTAGTCCTGCCAGTTGTTGTTTTGCTTGTTCATTTCCTTTGTCAGCTGCTTTTTGCAACCATTCTTTAGCCATTGCCAAATCTGCACTTACATAAACCCCCTCTTTATACATGATGCCCAGCACATACATTGCCTGATGGTTGCCTTTTTCGGCAGATTGTACGTATAAATTATAGGCTTCCGCCAAGTTTTGAGTAACACCGGTGCCTGTTCTGTAAAATTCGGCTAAAGTAAATAGGCCGCCACTGTTTTTTTCTTCTGCCGATTTCTTAATCCATTTAACAGCCTCTGTCATGTTTTTTTCAGTCCCGGTACCTTCATAGTACATCAATCCCAGCATATTCATTGAAGATGGATTGTCGTGTTCAGCAGATATTTTGTACCATTTGAAAGCCTGAGTCTGATCCTGTCTGTTCCAATACATTGCAGCCACTTTATACATTGATATCTGATCTCCTTTTTCTGCTGCCCTTTCTGTCCACATCAGTGCTTTGTTTTGATCTGCACTTGTTCCCAAACCATCGGAATACATGCCAGCCAAAAGTGTCATTGATAAAATATGCCCTTTTTCACTTGCTTTTGACAGCCAGGAAAAGGCTTCGGTATAATCCTTTTTCCTGTAAAACTCATATCCCGTGTCATATTCCTCCTTTCCATGGTCTATACCTCTTCCCGATTGTTGAAATTCTGCAACTTTTTTGGAAGCCAGCTCCACTATCTCCGGTTCTGCTTTTTTATATTTTCTATCGGCATCCGGGTCATTCAGGTGATCTGTGCCGGCAGCATCCTTAAACAATCGAAAAGCTTTGATGTCGTCCTGTTTTACTCCCTCGCCTTTTTCGTATTTAAGACCGAGGTAATACTTGGCATTAATTTCTCCCCGGTCGGCTGCATCTTGAAACCACTTACAAGCCTCATCCGTGTTCTTCTCAACACCTCTTCCGGTGTCGTACAGTACTCCTAAACGGGTCATGGCAAATTCATTATTCAGCTCGGCAGATTTTATATACCAATTAACAGCTTCTATTTCATTGACAGCAACGCCATTGCCTTCTTCATATCTTTTGGCAGTTTCAAAAACTGCATTTTTAAAACCTGCCTCGGCAGCTTTTTTATATAACCGAAAAGCTTCATTTTGATTCTGTTCTACTTCAACTCCCCTGGCATAAAATCCAGCCATATAATATAGCGCTTCAGGATCACCCTTTGCAGCCTCTGCCGAATAATGTTCAACCATCTCATTTGTCCTTTTAGCACTCGCTCTCTGTTCCTTCTGTATTTCCTGCTTTAAATTCTCAATAGATGCTTCCAGACCTGTTGCTCCTGCTTTTTTTGCCTTTTCGTACCATTCCAATGCTTTCGAATAGTTGTAATAAATTTCATTATTCTGATAAAAATCTCCCAATTCGAGCATTGCATCGACAACTCCCTTATAAGCAGCCGTTTGCCACAAGTTAACTGCGTCCATATATTTTTCGTTCATGTAAGCCAGCTCAGCTTTACCCATATCTGTTTCTTCATCATACTTCATTAAGCTAAGTGTAAGATTTACTATACTCAGTCCCATTTCCGCAAGTTCATATCCTCCGTCAAATGATTTCTGATACCAGTATTTTGCAGCTTTTAAACTTGATTTAACCCCGGGCATACCATCTTTAAATACATTACCCAGTAAATACATTGCTTGAGCATCTCCTTTCTCTGCTGCTTTATTCCACCACTTGAGAGCATACTGAATGTCTTCTGCTGCCCCTTTTTTATGATAAATATTTCCCAAAGCAATCATTGCTTTGGTGTTGCCTTTGTTTGAGGATTGTTCATAAAGTTCCTGAGCCTTATTGATATCTTGCGGGTAATACAATATGCTGCCTCTTTGGTACAACTGTCCGAGACCATAGCTCCCCTCTGCATCTCCCAACATTGCTGACTTTTCATACCAGTTGAAGGCAATGAGAGGGTTTTCTTTCACTCCTAACCCGCTTTGGTACATTTTTCCCAGAAAAGCCATTGCTGATGCATTTTCTTTTTCAGCTGCTGCTTGAAACCATTTCAGTGCCTCCTCATAATTTTGGGCTTCATAAGCCTCTAAAGCCTTTGTATATTCAGATAGTGTTCTTTCCACAGTTTCCGATAAACGAATTTCTTCATCTATCTCATCTATTATTTCTAAAATTGATTTGGAAGGGTTGTCGCCCAGCATCGTTTGCGCCCATTTTCTCGCTTCGTATAAATCTTTTTCAACCCTGGATCCTTTTCTGTACATATTGGTAAGCACCAGTGCGGGTTCGATATCCTGTCCGCCGGTTGCTTTTTTAAGCCATTCGAGTCCTTCGTCAAAATTCCCTTCAAAAGCCTTGTTATCTGATATATACATTTTGGCCAAACTTTTCATCGATCCTTTATCTCCGTTTTCTGCGGCTTTTTTATACCACATGGCAACTTTTTTTTCTAACTCAGTTATTGCTTTTTCATCTGTCTCTCTGCGAACTTGTTGCTCATATTGTCGTGCCATCCAGGTCATTGCAGTTATATAGCCATATTCGGATGCCTTGGTAACCCACCTGATGGCTTCGTCAATATCTGAATAGGGACCAGAGAAAGCTGAATAAATGTACCCCAAATTCATCATCGCTAAATAATGATCCTGCTCTGCTGCAAGTTTAAGCCATTTTATTGCTTCTTCAGTCTCTTTGGCTTCCCGAGCTCTCATGCCCTTTTTATACTCACTGCGTCCCCTGCCGGTGATATTTCCGTTTTTATCTAATCCCCATTCCTGCAGTTTGAAAATGGCATTGCCATGTCCCTGTTCGCGGGATAGTTTGTATAGCCTAAGCGCTTCGTCATCATCTTCCGGAACTTCAATACCGTTTTCATACATGTCTGCTACATTGTAGGTTGCCCATCCATCACCCGAGTCCGATGCCTTTTTATACCATTTCATCGCTTCTCCGAGGTCTTGAGGCACATTCCATCCTTCTTTGAAAATATCGCCTATTGATCTCAAAGCATCGGGATTCCCTTTCTCGGCAGCTTTTTGGTACATTTCAATCGCTTTGGGCAGCTCCTTATTTTTCAAATATTCGGAAGCAGCATCCATTTCGTTTTGTCCCGGATTCTGGGCATGCAATGCGAATATTGTAAACAGCAATAAAAAAGAGGTGAGAATGGTTGTTTTATTCATGATTTTATTTTTCTGAAAATTAAATTCTTTTACTAAACATGAATCAGATGATTATCAACGGAATACACATCTATACAGCATGAAACGATAAAGTGTTATCACCGGAGTGAAGCATAGTACACGCTATCATACCCAGGCAACGTTTGAGCTTGTTTTTGACTTTTGCAAAGATGTATTCGTGTCTAATCATTATCTTTCTTGCTTAAAATTTGGGCAAAAACTAACTGTTGCCCAACAATGATTTAACTTCTTTAAACAAGAACCCGGCGCTTATGTTTCGATTTACTTTTTCATTGGGGGATAAGCCGGTAGAAGTGAATTTTTATTGCATTGTAAAATCTTTGCACTCAGGCAAATAACAGAAATAACTTGTATTTTATGTCAGAAATTGAAGAAAATTTTCTTTGGAAATAACTGAAAAACAGGCTTCCGGATACGCTTTTCTCCAGGCAACAGGCGACTTGTTTTTTCTGGATGAGAACTTAAATTCATAAGCATATAGTTTTCCCTCCCGCTCCTCAATAAGATCAATTTCCTGCTGGTCGTATGTCCGCCAGAAGTAATCGTTTGAATGAATTCTTTTGCATTCTTTGGTTTTTAACCGTTCCATAAAAAGAAAGTCTTCCCAGAACATTGCTTTTATATTACAGAAAAATACAATTATAGTATAGAAACGTTAATTTGGCAAGTCAACTTGCCAGATTTAGCTAAATTCAGCAAGTTCACTTGCCGAATTTTCAAATTTGCATTTAATAATGCTCTTATCAAAAACCGGAGATTGAAATTTTAACATCCTGATTTTTGCCTGTGAACCAAACAATTTTTAATTTGGCAGCCTGATAAAAATGATTGAGGAAATCAGAATATGAGATTTAGTGTTAAAACAATAGGATTTGTCATTGCTGCGCTGTTTTTCTCGTGTAGCAAACCACCGGTTGAAAAACCGGAAAAGCTGATTCATGCTGACAAAATGATAGATATGCTGGTGGATGTTCATCTTGCCGAATCCGCATTCAATACCCGCAGATCGCGGGATTCGTTAGTGATGAAAAGCAGCTCCGTTGATTTCTATTATTCAGTTCTTGAAAAATACCATGTTGCGGATTCAGTTTTTGAAAAATCCCTTGTTTTTTATGCCAGCCAGCCCCGAAAATTTGAAAAAATGTACCGGAAAGTGATGAATAAACTGAACGAAATGGAGCACGAATATTCCGGCAGAAAAGCAGAAGTGAAAAAGTTGGAATTTTAGCTGCAAAATTCACATAAAACACCTCACCTTTAACCCTATCTGAGCTGTAAAGTGGTTGTTCCTATGTTGTTGCCGTCGGCAAAAAGGTCAATGATTATATCCAAAAGTCCGAAAATATAATGAGCAATTGCAATGCAACTTGCCCTGTATAGAAACCAAAACCGGTGTTAATTCTTTACGGACTGATCTGCAGGCTTTCCTGAATTAAAAAGTTTGTTTTTACGTCTTCATAAAATTTTGCAAAGCTAACCTGCATATAGGGTATAAGCCATAAAAATCCAATTCCTAATGTTAAAATACAAAGCAGCGCCCAGCCAAAAAAGCGCAATCCCAGGCCAAGAAGCTTCCATTTATAACCTTTCATCATCTTTTTGCTTCTGTTTATTGCTTCCATTGCACCAATTGAGCCATCATCTGCCAGAATGTAAAAGGTCATTGAATAGGATATAGCCGCAATTATCCCGGGTACTATTAATAAAATCATCCATAACAGGATGAACAAAACCATTAACAGATAGGCAGCTAATGCAGTTCCGAAATTATTGAAACCCTGAAATATCTGCTCTAATCTGGCGTCCTGCTCCCTTGAAAGGGCAAGGGCAAAAATGGCAAGACCTAAAGTAAATGGTCCTGTAATCAGGAGGGATGCAATTGCTCCGAAAATTGGAATAATTGATAAAACCCCGGAGATTAAAAAATATACCAGAAAGGTACCAATGGCTAATCCCCATCTGCCTTTCAGGGATTTTCTCGCCATTTGCATCAAAACAACATTTTTAGTTTTCATAATCAGTTTTTTTATGTTTCCTACTTGTAAGGCTTTTCGGCGCCGCCCCGTTTTTTAAGCAATTCCCGCCCACACATTTTGCTTAATAGCCAGTAAAAATAGTTTATTATGCCAGATTACCACCAACTTATAATACTTTTTTAAATAATTTAAATTGTTTTATTCCCTATGCTTTTCAAATAATTAAAAGTTGAATTATAAAATTCTGGTTGCCTTGTATGGTCTTCAATAATTACTTTTGTATCATCTGCATGCAAAACATAAATATTTTTAGCAGATTTGACAAAACGGTTAAAGCGAAAATTATGAAACTTTTTACAACAAGACAGATAGCCGGAATTGACCGCTACACTATCGAAAATGAACCCGTTAAAGATATCGACCTGATGGAGCGGGCTGCATGGGAAATCAGCCAGTGGCTGATAGGAAACTGTTCTTATGAGCAAAAAATGGTTTTTTTCGCCGGTCCCGGAAACAATGGCGGCGATGCGCTGGCAATTGCACGGCAAATGGCAGGAATCGGCTACGAATGTGAAGTTTATCTTTCCCGTTTTGGGAAGGAGCTGAAAGGTTCGCCCGCCGAAAATTGGGAAAGGCTGAAAGAGCAGGGGAAGGCAAAACTTTCCGAATTATTAACGATTAACAACTTCCCCGAAACTGACGAAGATGATTTGCTGATTGACGGACTGTTTGGCTCGGGATTAACCCGTCCGATAGAAGGGCTTGCCGCTGAAATTGTCAAAAAAATCAACAACCTGCCCAATACCACCATTGCCATTGATATTCCCAGCGGATTGATGGGCGAGGATAACAGCAGAAATATCTCCGAAAATATCATAACAGCTGACTATACACTGACCTTTCAATTTCCGAAAATCAGTTTCTTCTTTGCAGAAAACGAATGTTTTACAGGCAAATGGGAGGTTTTACCCATTGGGTTGCATCCGGAAGGAATTGCCCGGACTCCTTCACCTTTCGCTCTGGTTGAGAAGGAAGATGTCCGCAAAATGATTCCGCCACGTTCAAAATTTGCCCACAAGGGAACTTTCGGCCACGCTTTGCTCATTGCCGGAAGCTATGGGAAGACGGGAGCGGCGGTATTGGCTGCAAAAGGGGCTTTGCGCGCGGGAACCGGACTGCTCACGGTTCATGTTCCGAAATGCGGCTATCCGATTATTCAGACTGCCATACCCGAAGCGATGGCAAGCGTTGATATCCATGAATTTCATTTCACTCAACTCCCCGAATTGACTTCTTATTCTGCAATTGGTATTGGTCCCGGACTTGGAACGGAAAAGGAAACCGCACTGGCGCTGTTCGAATTGATTGAAAAAGTTGACACGCCTCTTATTTTGGATGCCGATGCACTGAATATTCTTTCCGAAAACAAAGCATGGCTGAAAAAACTGCCGGAAAACAGCATTCTGACACCTCATCCCGGTGAGTTTGAGCGGCTTGCCGGAAAAACTGAAAACTCGTGGCAACGGATACAAAAGCAGATGCAGCTGGCTCAGGAGCTGAAAGTGATTATAGTACTGAAAGGAGCGCACACCTCAATTGCCCTGCCAGACGGAAAACTTTTGTTCAACTCAACCGGAAATCCCGGAATGGCAACGGCAGGCAGCGGCGATGCGCTCACCGGAATTATTTTGGGGCTGCTGGCTCAGAAAATTCCTGCCGCACACGCTGCAATTGCCGGCGTTTTTCTGCATGGACTTGCCGGCGACCTTGCCGTAAGGGAAAAATCGGAAAATGCACTCATCGCGGGCGATATAAATGAATTTCTCGGGAAAGCATTCGCTGTGCTAAAATGAGTTAATGCTTCTCTGCATATCATTGAAAAAAGATTTTGCCTTGTTATGCGCCGGAAAAGTTCTATTTTTAGCTCGTAAATTAAAAATCAGAAAAATGAGAATATTAATTTTTATACTGTCCGTTTTGCTGGCGTTGCCCGCTTTAGGACAAAAAAGAAGAACTGACGATAGCGCTGCTCATCTGTTTCAGGAAGGGATAACCTATGCGCTACCGCGTACCGGACTGAGAATCACCGTAAGTGCGGTAAGGGAATCCTTTGTTCCCGGTCCTTATGCTGCGTATGCAGAGCAGCTGTTAGGGATAACAAATGCCAAAAACCGCGCATCTGTCAACTGGACTTTTGACAATCTGGAGATGGAAACTTTTGTGGAGCCCGACCCGGGACAAGTTTACAAAACCACGGGAAATGTTGCTTTTCTGGTTAACATGACTGCTGATGGTTTGCTGGCTGGAATCAATACCGGACATGCGCCCGAAGGAGTTCCGCTGCTGAAAATCAACCCATTAACCGGCGACAGCCGCAGTGATGACGGTTTTTCTTTTGCAAACATCAATGACACTCCCCTTTTTGCACCCGGCGATTCATCAAACAACTTCAGACCATACCGCATCAGCAGCGAGCGAAAAGCTGCCGAAGCTGCCGAACGCGTGTTAGAGTGCCGTCAGGCAAAATACCAGATGGTTTCCGGACTAATGGATGAGTTTCATCCCGACGGAAATGCATACACCGTCAGCCTCAACGAACTCGAAAAAATCGAAGAAGATTACCTGAGCCTTTTCACCGGGCGGACCACTTTTCAGAATGAAGTTTTCAGCTTCGACTTTGTTCCCACTTCTACTTCTGACCGTGGTGAAGTTGTTTTCCGCTTCTCGGATGATGCTGGCGTTTTACCGGCTTCCGACCTTTCCGGAAAACCGGTTACGCTCAGGGTGGAACCGGAAAAAGGACTGGCATCAAAGTATGCTGAACTTGCTCCCTCGCAAAGCCCGGACGCCGGGGAAAGTAAGGTGTTTTACCGTATGCCGGTTACCGTAAACATTACGCTGGCGTATGAGTTGAAAACAATTGCCACTGCGCGCACCATCATGTCGCAGTTCGGGCAGATTGCGCCAATTCCCGAAGAGCTGCTTACCGGGGAATATGCCGTTGAGTTTCATCCTGAAACGGGCACCGTGAAATCCATTAGAAAAAAATAGACGCTAAAAAAAGGGTAGTCAGATAAAAGACTGCCCTTTTTCAGTTTCAATTTCGAAAATAAATAAACGAAAAATCGAATAATGAACACATCTAAAAAAATGCTGAGTGACTCGGCAGCCATCCGCTGGTTAGCTCTTGTGCTGGTGAGCAGCCTTATGTTTTCAACCTACTATTTTCAGGATTTCTTTTCGCCGCTGCGCGAGTTGATGGAGACCGATTTAGGAATCAACAGTGAAGAATTTGGCAGAATTATCGGGCTTACCACCATAGCCAATATGTTCGGAATGATTATCATTGGCGGAATCATTTTGGACAAATGGGGAATCCGGCTTGCCGGCCTCGCTTTCGGCGGTCTGGCGGCTGTTGGCGGTCTCATCACTGCGCTGGCTTCCATGGGATATTTCGGTGCGGATAAATCTTCAATGCTCACCGGACTGATTATCGGGCGCATTCTGTTCGGCTCCGGGCTGGAAGTTGTCTGCGTGGTAGCAACCCGCGCCATTGTCAAATGGTTTAAGGGTTATGAAATGGCTTTAGCCATGGCTATCAACATGGGATTCGGACGTTTAGGCTCGGCACTTGCCATTGCCATTTCCCTTGACATTGCAGGCGTAACCGTTTCGCCGGCAGTTGTGTTTGCCGCTTCGCTCATCGGTTTATCCCTGATTTTCTTTGTGATTTACATGTTTTTCGATATTAAACTGGATAATCAGCTGAAAGCAGACAAAGTATCCGGAAATGCTCATGAAAATAGTGACGCCGGAGAAGCAGATGAAGATTTCAAATTCTCCGACCTGGTGAAATTGGTTACCAACAAATCATTTATTTATATCACGCTGCTTTGTGTCGCTTTCTATTCCGCAGTTTTTCCGTTTATTCAATATGCACCCGACCTGTTGGTCAATAAGTTCGGGTTCAGCTATTCCCTGCCTTCATCGGCAGCAGTAGTGGCATTCGGAAGCGAAGCGCTTGGAAGCTCTCTCGTTTTCATTGTGATATTTATTTTTGCACTGCTGGTAACGCTGGTACCCAACAATTTAAAGGAGAAGAGCGCCAAAAGATTGTCTGTGGCAATCATCCTGGGAATTTTTGCAATCGCCGTTTTTCTTGTGCGCGACACTTTGGGCATCTGGCTTACCAACGGACCTAAAACAGCATCGCTCATTCCATTGGGAACCATAATTTTCACCCCAGTTTTTGGCAGCTATGTTGACCGGAAGGGAAAAGCCGCCTCACTGATGATTTTGGGTTCGCTTCTGCTCATTTTTGCGCACCTGTCTCTCTCCGTTTTCCAATCCCCGCTTCTTGCCTATTTCGGTCTGCTCAGCCTTGGAGTTGCCTTTTCGCTGGTGCCTGCGGCAATGTGGCCCTCGGTTGCCAAAATTGTTGCCGAAAACCGATTAGGAACCGCCTATGCAACCATGTTTACGGTGCAAAACTGGGGTTTGGGCGCTTTCTTCTGGGGAATCGGGGCATTGCTCTATAAAGTAAATCCATTGGTGGTTAAAGCAATTTCCGATATGCGCGAATCTCTTCTGGCGCAAGGCTTATCGGGCGGTGAAGTTTCCGATAAGATTAAATTGCTACAGCTGGATGGTTCACTTCCCTATTACAATTATACCTGGCCGATTCTGATGCTGGTTGTCTGCGGAATTATCTCCATTTTTCTTGCATTCAAACTGAAACAGGCAGACCGGGAACAGGGCTACGGACTGGAATTGCCGTCAGACCAAAAACCGGAGTAAAAACATGGGAGTCGGATATTTAAAATACTGTACGCTAAAATATTCTGTAAATTCAAAATTTATCCAAAAGATGAAAAAAATAAATGAAATAAAACCGGTGGAAGTGTGGCGGATTTTCGATCAGATGCTGGCTATTCCGCGCCCTTCCGGACATGAAGAAAAAATTCAGGACTGGGCTGAAAATTTCGGAAAAAAGCTTGGTCTGGAAACGCTGAAAGACAGCGCCGGAAATGTAATTATCAGAAAGCCGGCAACTCCCGGAATGGAGAACCGAAAAGGTGTTGTTTTACAGGGACATCTGGATATGGTTCCGCAAAAAAACCGCGATAAAAAACACGATTTTACTGCCGATGGCATTGAAGCCGTCATTGATGAAAATTGGGTGAAAGCCAACGGCACAACTCTCGGCGCCGACAACGGAATCGGGGTTTCTGCCGCATTAGCGGTGCTGGCTGCAAAAGACCTGAAACACGGTCCGCTGGAAGTTTTGCTGACTGCCACCGAAGAAACCGGTATGGATGGCGCAAATGGACTTGAAGCCGGCGTGCTCCGGGGAGAAATATTAATCAATACCGATTCGGAAGATGAAGGTGAGCTGTATGTGGGCTGTGCCGGCGGTGAAGATGTCAATGCGGTTTTCCACTATACCGAAGAAGAAGTTCCTGCCGGATATGCAGGTTATAAACTGAATGTTACCGGATTAAAAGGAGGGCACTCGGGAATCGACATACGCCTGCAACGCGGAAATGCGATCAAGGTTTTTTTCAGAATTCTGCACGAAGCGCAGGAAAAATTTGGCGCACGCCTCGTTTCCGTTGACGGCGGCAGTCTGCGCAATGCCATTCCGCGCGAAGCTTTTGGCATCGTTGCCGTAAAGGAATCCGATGCTGACAGATTTTTAGCTTTAGTCAATGAAATTTCCGAAATCATAAAAAAAGAGCTGGCAGACACAGAACCGGAACTGACAGTTACAACAGAAAAAGCCGGATTGCCAACGGCAATTCCGGATGAGAAAACGCAGAAAAATCTTGCAAAAGCTGTAATTGCATGCCCAAACGGTGTTATCCGCATGAGCGACAGCATGGAAGATTTGGTGGAAACGTCATCCAATCTGGCAATCCTTAAATCGGATGCCGGCAAGAAAACCATCAGCGCCGATTTTCTGATGCGAAGCTCGGTTGATTCGGCAAAAAATGATTTAGGCGAACGCATAAAGGCAGTTTTTGAACTTGCCGGCGCCGAAGTTACCTTTTCAGGAGAATATCCCGGCTGGAAGCCCAATATGAATTCGTCCATACTGAAGTCGATGCAGGAAGTGTATCACCAAGAGTTTGGGAAAATCCCCGAAATTAAAGCCATTCACGCCGGATTGGAGTGCGGAATCATTGGCGGAAAATACCCGGAAATGGACATGATCTCCTTTGGTCCCACCATCCGTTTTCCCCATTCACCCGACGAAAAGGTGAATATCGAAACCGTCCAAAAATTCTGGGACTTTTTGGTAGCTACATTGGAGAGTATTCCTGTAAAGTGAATGGGGTGAGCTTTACTCCACCTTCATCCTGTCCAATGCAAACTGCGCATAATCAGCCAGTTCGGGATTTTGTCTGAGCTGTTCAAAAACAGGAATGTATTCATCGTTTGCCATCCAGGAAAATTCTTTGAGCAGCACTTTTTTACACTCAACCGTAGCTTTTGAAGAGTTGAGCAGCTTCAAAATAAGCTGATGATATTCAGCCATTTTCTGTTCATTACTGCTGTTTTCGGCTACAAGCTTTCTCAAAACATTAAAGGCTTCATAAGATTTTCCCGTTTCATATTTTTCAAGCCGGCTCAAAAAAGGTGTAATTCCATCCTGAGCATCTTCAAAATATTCCCATTGGAGACTTTGGTTTTCAGTGGGGAAGCTTTCCGGCAGCTTTTGTTTTACTTTTCCGGTAGCTGCCCATTCGGCACCGCGTTGAAGGGTTACAACAAAACCGGCACACTCCATAGCCGGGAAAAAATTGCCATTCCCGGCATGTCCCAAAACCGTATGAAATACCCTTCCCTTACCATAGGAAACAGTCATCAGCACCGGCTCATTTCTCCCGGTTCCGCCATATTTTTCATCCGCAAACGAATAGGATAGAACTTCAAGGTTTTTTGCTGGTCCGCGCAATTCGGAATAGAGCTCATCCTTTGCATGGAGCCATTTTTCAGGCAATCCTTTTAAAATGGGATGTGCGGGCTGAAAAGCCTGCACTGCAAACTCATGCTGCTGTCCGTGCGAGCCGCCCCTGCCGGGAGAACTGTCTTTGACCACTTCACCATCAACAACATAAACATACGGGCCAGAATCTTCATTACGTCCTTCCCAGCCACCCAATCCTATGATTTCATTATACTCTGCCCAATCGGGGAAAGCGTTATCGGCAGCGTGATAGACCACCACGCCCCCACCATCCCTTACATAATTCACAAAATTGGTTTGCGTTTCGTCAGGCCAGCTGTCGCCGTTATAATCGAGCACTATCAGGTCATAATTTTTGAAATCTATAACAAACTCCGACATATCCTTTCCGCTCTCCGGTGAAACCCGGATTTCTACGGTAAACAGGTCTGTTTTTTCAAGAATATCTTTCAAATATAAACTGCTTTTTTGCCAGTTGTGGTTATTTTGTCCGGTAAGAATCAGCGCTTTCATTCCGGATTGCTGCGTACAGGAAGAAAATGCGGCAGCAATTGCAAAAAGGACTAAAACTGTCCATGTTTTTAATTCTTTCATCATTTTGCTTTTTGATTTATCTGTTTATAGTTCAGGAAGTTCCCATGGATTTCTATAGGGTCTTTTCAACAGCCGTGTTGCAAAACTGTTTCCATCGGTAAATTTTTCGCCAATCGGGTCCCAGTTCAGTTTCTGTCCGGTTATCATGGCAATTTCTCCCAACAAAGCCACGCTGATAGAGCGGTGTCCGGCTTCAGCGGGAGCAATCGTTTCTTTCCGGGCTTTCACGCAATCAATGAAGTTTTGCTTATGGTCATCACTTTTGTAGATTTGAATCTCATTCTTCCCGATTTTCTCTTTCAGAATGTTTTCGTTGGAAGCTTTCAGTCCGCCGCGTGTAACGTGAATCCACCCTTCTGTTCCTTTCCAGACCACGCCCATTCCGTGCTCAAGCCGGGAGGAATTGGCGATGCGCATTTTCAGTCCGTCGGCATAAGTTGCATGAATATCGTACTCCACAAACACATCAAAAATGCCGTCGTTGTTGGTTCTTCCCTTCCCTTCAATAGTAACCGGTCCGGTATTTTCAAGACCTAACCCCCAGTGGGCTATGTCGATATGATGTCCCGCCCAGTCGGTGAGCTGTCCGCCGGAGTAGTCGGTTATCCATCTCCAGTTCCAGTGCAAAACTCCGCGAAAAGGCACCTGCGGCGCTGGACCAAGCCACATTTCCCAGTTGACGCCATCGGGAACCGGTTGTACTGGCGGATTTCCGACATAGGAACCGCCATCGGGCAAGCCGACTTCCACGTAATCAACTTTTCCGATTCTGCCGTTGCGCACCAGCTCAACAGCGTGGTGGAAATTTGCTTCCGAGCGCTGCTGACTGCCTGTTTGCCAGATAATATTGTTCCGGTTAACCGCATTGACAATAGTCCGGCTTTCAATAATTGAACGTGCCAGCGGCTTTTCGCCGTAAATATCAATTTTTTTGTTTGCTGCTGCCACAGATACTAATGCATGCCAGTGGTCGGGCAGGGCAATGAGCGCAGTGTCAGGGTTTTCCTTCTCTAAAATTTCGCGGTAATCTGTGTAAACGCGACAGTCGGAATTTTCATATTTTTTATCCACACCATTTTTTACCCTGACCAACTGGTTCTGGTCAACATCGCAAAGCGCCACAACCTGCATTTCTTTTGAATTCAAAAAGCTGCTTAAATCGTAGCCGCCCTGTGAACCGCACCCGATCAGTATCATGGTTACCCGGTCGCTTGGAGCTACATGCCCGTCACGTCCCAATGCGGATGCTCTGATGAATGTGGGAATCAGGCTTAATCCGGCAGATGCCGCTCCTGCCTTTTTGATAAACTTGCGTCTTTCCATTTGCTGTTTTTTTGGTTATACTTTTTAAAATCAATCTGTTGTGTAAACCAGAACTCTTTCCGGTTGCATTTTACATAAATATCCTGTTTTATAAGATATAATTGTAATACGTAATGAGCAAATGTAAAAGGAAAATTCCTGAATTACAACAGAACCGCGAAATTAAACCAATCTAAAATCCAGTATCAGTTAATTTCGGGATTAAGTTCCGGCATCAGCAACTGCTTTTGTTTTTTAATCAGGTCTTTAAGTGTTACGCTTTCCAGATAGTCGATAATGAGTGCGTTGAGTTCGCCGTAAATCAGCCTGCTGGGGCATTTGCTCTGCCTGTTGCATGTGCAGTTTTCTGAAAGGCACTCCACCACGGTGATTGCCGGCTCAAAAGCTTGAAAAATATCGTAGATAGTGATTTTTTCGGGCGGCCGGGTGAGTATATAGCCGCTTTTTTTTCCTTTGGCATTTATAACCAATCCGGCAATTTTCAAATCACGAATAATATGATCTAAATATTTCACGGAAATCTCCTGACTTTCGGCAATATCTTTTTGAAAAACACCCTGCTCGGCAGGGTGGCTGGCAATTTCAAGCATTGTCCGGATACCATATCTTGTTCGTGTATTGAATTTCACTTTACAGCCAGTCTATGCGGTTTTTATTAAAATTTTAAAATTAATAATTATTTCGTCAGAGAGCTTAATTAATCCCATCATTTTTTGTGGCGGCTTCATGGAAAAATCTGAAAGCCGGATGATTACATCTCCGGTCAGCGTTTGCAAATCCTGCGAAGTGGCTTGAATTGAGTAGTTTGAGTGAAGTTTTTGCGTGATGCCCGACAGCTGAACTTCCATGGGAATTGAAGGCGAATCGCTTCCGTCTAAAATTTCTTCAAATTCAGAAGTGTCAATACCGATGGTCACCACCGGATATTTGTCAGCCCTGAGCATGTTGCGGAAATCCTGCAACATCAGCTTATTCTGGCATTTGAGAGCATTAACGGGAATGTTGAAAGTGAGTGAATGAGAGTTTATTTCTCCGGAAATTGGGTTTAAAGAATTTTTTTTCTGCGGATTGTTTAAATAAAAATTGATACGGTTGATATTGGTCTCCCCGGTAATGGTCATCTCCACCAGTTGGGAGTTGGTATTTTCCATGGAAAAAGCGCCTGCACTTTCTGTCGGCGCACTTCCAATCGAAAAAAGGTTGAAGAAAAAAATCCAGACAATCACTTTCATTCCCGTCTTTTTTAAATGTTTCTCACATAAAACAGCTTATTCCTTAATTTTTAAAAGGATATGCCGGCTTCGAGCATAAAGCCTTTAAATCCGGCTTTGTCACCATAAGTTGCGGTGAAGTTTTCGTACTTCTGGTCAACATATTCCAGTTTCATCACCACATTCTTGGTCATAAACCAGCCGCCGGCAACCTGCAGGCGGTTCACCTGCATCTGCGGTGAAGTCTCCTTGTTGGCAACCGTGTTGTACCGTGCGCCTAAGAACCACTGATCCTGTTTGCCCATGCGGTATATCGCTTCCATTGCAAGCTGTACGAAATCATAATCAGCCGCTTTCGTGGTGATGCCTTTCGCTTTTTCAAACGTGCCGAAAAGCTCTAATCCTGAATATTTCAGGAGAATATTGGCTACCAATGTGTTGTCTTTGGTGAATGTTCCCGGACTGAAATTTCCGGAAGTGAAATTTTTGCTGACGTCAAATTCCGAACCGTCTCCTGCCTGGTTGTTCATCACAAAATAGTAGCGTGAACCGGTGCGGTCGCCGCTGTGAAGCGAGCCGGAAAGGGTTTTGCTCTGGTGCGACCCGGAGAGTGTTGCCCGCAAGCGGAAATCTTCCGAAATCTGCTTATCGTAGGATGCTTTCCACACAAACGCCAGCTCATCCACCATATTCCGTTCGATATATTTTTTTGCTTCGCCGGCGCCTTCGGTTGTTGCCGGCGCCGGACTCAATGTTCCGTTGTTAACGCCGCCCATCAGCAGCCACCCGTTGTTGCGGAACATCACTTCCACACCCGTGTTGGTGGTGTAATCGTCTAAGATATAATTACCTACAAATGTGTTCCGTATGACATTGCCGTTGTCGGAGCGCCGGAAATGGTGGTCGCCCACATTGGGGTGCATCACGCCAGCTTTGATGGTCAGATACTCCATCAGCTTGTCGGCAGCCGGAAAAAACGGCATTTTGTCGATGAGCAGATAGCCGCCTTTCACCCACGCTTCATTGTGGTGGCGCGAAGAGAGATAAGTTTCTAAATTGACTTTAATTCCGGGAGCCAGAAGTGTGTTGAGGTTGAAATTAGCAGTAGGCAGATTGAGATTTGAACCCAAAGCAATCAGCGGGTAAGCCGGGTTATTGGCTTCGTGACTCAAAGCCTGGTACTGAAGGGCAAAATCGCCGCCCACTTCAACTTTCACCTTTGTGAAGTTTTCGCTTTCAACTTTTGGCTCTTCAAATTGCTGGGCATAGCCGGCAAAAACACCAAAAAACAGAGCAGTTAACAGGGTAATTTTTCGCATAACAGAAATTTAATTATTTAACAGCTGACAAAGCTTTTTCAGATTGCATCATAAAGGAGTATTCAAGCGTGATTTCATCGCCGGTTTTGATGGTTCCCATCATCACTGAAGGGGGAACAATTCCGTAATCGCTCATTTTCATCCGGAAACTTCCGGAAACGGAAACATTATCGCCGGACTTGACTTCGCCCGCAAACGGAAGCTCAACATTGCGCGAAACACCGGCAATTTCAAGCTTGCCAACCACATTTCCCTTAAATGAATTTCCGTTAACAGTTTCCATTTTTACTCCCGACTGACTGAACTTAATGTCTGAAAACTGCTTCACTTTCAGGGCTTCATGCGCCTTGCTGTTCATCAGTTTCTGCTCACCCGTTACATCAGAAGATTTGCAGCTGAAAGAGACACCGGAAATTTCCATGTCCTTTTCACTTTTTTCTTTCAGAACCATTTCACTTTTAAAGTTTTTGGCATCCATCTGCCAGTCGTGCAAAGTGGAAGTTCCTTTGATAACTACCTTACTTTCTCCGGGAACGGTTGTGTACATTTCCTGTGCGCTTAAAGCCAGGGTTGCCAGCATTGCCGACAAGAATACGAGTGATTTTAAATGTGTTTTCATATTTAAACTATTTATCCTATTGAATTGGTAGGGTAAATTTCTGAATAAAAAACATAAAATGTCAAGTTTGAAAGTATGTTATACAGCATACTTTTATGAATAATTCAGAATATCAGATATTTAAGTAGTGAAAAAAATAGATGTTATGGTTTTACACAGCTTTTTATTTTCATGTCGTATTGCAAAAGCCAAATTGATTACTACCTTGTACTATACATTTTTCAAGTTGCACAGACGTTTAATTTCACAAAAAATCAGACTATCCATGAAAAGATTATTGATTTTATCCGCTTTGTTTTGTGCTTTTTTAAAACCGGTAAAGTCCCAGGATTCCGGGCTGGAAAAAAGTATTTTCGGCATTCAAACCGGTTTTATCGGTGTTGATATTTATAATGAGTATAAGCTTTCGGACAGAATAGTTTTACGAAGTGAAGCAAGTCTGTTTGCAGGTTTTCGGGGTGGAATAATTTATTCCAAAAATGAATTTGCCATGTTCCCCGGCATAACCATTCAGCCAAAATATTACTACAACCTGAAAAAACGCATAGGTAAGGGAAAGAATATTAAAAATAACGCTGCCGATTACTTTAGTATGCAGTTCAGGTATTTCCCGAATTGGTTTGTAATTGCAAATTCTGAGGATATAAGCGTTATAAATCAAATGAGTATTATACCAACGATAGGAGTGAGAAGGAACTTTTTCACAAATTTCAACTTTGAAGCCAAAATAGGATATGGCTACTATTTTTCGTTGGAAAAACAATACGAATTCTCAGGATTGAATTTCGATTTGGGAGTGAAATTGGGTTATGATTTTTAAAGGAGTGATGTTTTTTGATTTGAGAATCAAGGCATTATCATTACAATTCAAAAATCACAATAATCCAACATCCCCTTCTCCCTGAATCTGTTAGCCACGATAAAACGGGTAAACCACATAGGTATAGATGTGGCATCCCACGCAGATTTTGAAGACCAGTTCAAGGGTTGCAAAAAAGATCAGGATTGAAGCCACAATCAGGGCTGCCGTGTGCAGTTTCAGCAAAAGAAGAATTGAAACGACAAATGCCATCAGGAATCCAAGCCGTGCAGCAAAAATTTTTGGCGCCTTGTCAATCGCCTTCTTTCTTAATCCTAACAACTTGGCTAAGCCGATGCTGGCATATCTCACCGGGCTATATTTTGAAAAATCAAATGCGCGAAGAAAAAAATCAATGGTGATAAAGAGCATAAGCCAGACGGAGTTGAACAGAATTCCGGCAACTACAAACAAAATCACAAAAAGTGCATTCAGCCGGGTAACGTTTTCGTCGATTTTCTTATCTGAGATGGGGCAAATCAAATTTTTCATGGCAATGCTTTTTAGTAAATATTAAAAGCGACAATAAAATACAAAGTTGTCTTTTATTTTAAAAATGAGCAAGGATTTAAAGGAACAGTGTGAAAGAATTAACGCTGACTAACCCGAAAAATCTGCTATTTTTGTGCAAAATTTAATGGATGATCCAAAAATTTGCAACATTTTTTCTTTCGGATTTCATTTTGCAGATTCCGTCTCAAAATGAAATCGGGCCTGAAGGACACAAGCTGGTTTGGTTTGCGGTGGCTATTGCAGTCGCCGGACTTCTGCTCTTTTTATGGATGAACAGCAGCCGGAAGCTCAAACTATTTCACTTCAGCCTTTCAAAACGAAAAAAAATAGGTGTCAGTCTGAAAAAAAAC
Organism: uncultured Mariniphaga sp.; assembly: GCA_964398855.1. GTDB lineage: Bacteria > Bacteroidota > Bacteroidia > Bacteroidales > Prolixibacteraceae > Mariniphaga. The sequence continues at coordinate 22,672 of CAYNOQ010000001.1, forward strand.
CGCTCATTTCGCCCCGATTCGGTAGAACTTACCATCATCAATACCGGGAAGGCGGATTTGGATATTGACACGCCGTTAGTGATTTTCAGCGGAATGATACAGAAACGGAAATTCAGGCTGAAAGGCACAAGCAACTACAGAATCTATCCACTCTATTTGCCTCAGGGAGATGAGCACACAATGAATATTGACCTGAAACGGTTCTATGGTTTCGACAAAAGCCTGAAAAAACTGCCCCGAATGAAGGTGATTGTTTTTGAAGTGGGTGGCAGAAGATTGGGCAGCAGCAAAATCCTGCTGCGAAAAACATTATTTAACGTCTGATGAGAGATTGGAAATTTAACCATATCGATTTTTCAACTTATCCGTTTTATGGCGGTGATGATTTGGGTGTTTCCTGGGCGCCGGAAAAAACAGTGGTGAAAATTTGGGCGCCAACTGCCAAGGCTGTAGAATTCAGGCTGTTTAAAGACGGAAAAGGAGGGAATGAGTTTTACAAAACCACATTACAGGCAGATGGAAACGGAACCTGGTCAACCGTTTTAAACGGTGATTATGAAGGAAAATTCTATACAATCCGCGTAAATGACGGCGACTGGTTGGATGAAACTCCCGGCATTCATGCGCGCTGTGTGGGTGTAAACGGTTTGCGCGGAATGATTTACAATCCGGCAAAAACAAACCCGGAGGGGTGGGAACATGATGCCCCGCTATCGTTTAAAAATTTTCAGGATGCGGCAATTTACGAAATTCACGTTCGCGATTTTTCCATTTCCGAAAATTCGGGAATTGAAAACAAGGGAAAATTTCTCGGTTTCACCGAAAAAAACACCCTGTCTCCCGATGGTCTGGCTACCGGCTTATCTCACCTGAAAGAGTTAGGTATTACGCATGTACATCTGCTTCCGGTGAATGATTTTTATACTGTGGATGAAGAAAATCCGACAGAAAAATACAACTGGGGATATGATCCGCTGCACTATAATGCGCTGGAAGGTTCATATTCAACCGACCCGTATGACGGCGCAAAAAGAGTTAAGGAATTTAAGCAACTGATTCTGGCGCTGCATAATGCCGGAATCGGCGTGGTGTTGGATGTGGTTTATAATCACACCTATTTTGCAAGGGAATCGGTTTTTAACCAGACTGTTCCCGGCTATTTCTACCGCCAAAAACGGGATGGCACTTTTGCCGATGCCACGGGGTGTGGCAATGAGCTGGCAACCGAACGCTTCATGGTGCGCCAATATATTATTGACTCGCTGAAATACTGGTCTGAAGAGTTTCATATTGACGGTTTCCGCTTCGACCTGATGGGGGTTTACGATTTAGAAACGATGAATGCCATCCGGAAAGAATTTCCGAAACTGCTGCTCTATGGCGAAGGCTGGATTGCCGACAAAAGTCCCATGCCCGAAAACCGGCGTGCGGTGAAAGCCAACATGAGCAGACTGCCCGGGATTGCTGCCTTCAATGATGATTTCCGCGATGCGCTGAAAGGAAACGACAGCGCAAAAAAAAGCAAGGGTTTTGTCAGCGGAATGGGATTGCGTGAAGAGTCGGTGAAATTTGGCATTGTTGGCGCAGTTTACCACCCGCAAATTGTTTATGACTATGTGGAGACTTCCAAAAATCCATGGGCTACTGAGCCTGAACAGTGCGTCAACTACGCTTCCTGCCACGATAACTACACCCTTTGGGACAAGCTCAGATTCAGCAACCCGAAAGCTTCTGATGATGAGATGCGAAAAATGGTAAAATTAGCGGGAGCGCTTGTGCTGACTTCACAGGGAATACCTTTCCTGCATGGCGGTGTGGAATTTTGCTATACAAAAGGAGGACACCCCAATTCCTACAAATCTCCCGATTCTGTGAACCGGATAGATTGGGGAAGAAAAAAAACATATCTCGATGTTTTCGAATATTACAGAAAACTGATTCTGCTGCGGAAAGAGCATCCTGCTTTTCGCATGACCACGGCAGAGCAAATCCGGGAGAACATCAGTTTTTGCACCGAATACAAAATCGGGGTTGTAAGTTACTGCATCAACGGAGAAGCCTGTAGCGACAGGTGGAAGCAAATTGTCATGCTGTTCAACGGAAACCGGGAAGATGTGTTGCAAACGCTGCCCGAAGGCAATTTTCGGATTGCGGTTCAGGGCGATGATTTTTCTGATGATCAGCCCACAGAAAAGATTATTTCCGGGAGTGTGCTGCTGCCGGCTATTTCTATGGTAATTCTGGTAAATTCGGAAGCCTAAAGCACGGAAATCAGCAGGTCGATATCCTTTGATGGCAGGTTGAAAAGTCTGCCGAGATCGTGATTGGTCAAAATACCGGAAAAGAGATAGACGCCTTTTCGAAATCCACTGAAATTTTTGATATAGTTGTGCATTCCGCCACTGTCGCCAACGGCAAGCAAAACGGGCAGTAGGTTGTTACTCAGCGCAATGGATGCAGTCCGGGCAACAATTGCGGGGGAATTGGGTACACAGTAGTGCACCACTCCGTGTTTCAGGTAAACCGGATTGTTCAGGTCGGTGCAGCGCGTTGTTTCAAAGCATCCGCCCTGACTTGCATTCAGGTCGATTATTACGGAACCTTCTTTCATCACTTTTATCAAATCTTCGGAAACTTTGTATTTCGGAGAAGTGTTGAACTGCATGGCTCCAATCACGGCATCGGCAGATGCAAGCGCCTTTCGCAAAACCGTGGGATAGAAAACCGAGGTAAAAATGCGTCCGTCTAACTTGTCTTCCAATTTGCTTAAATTATAGACCGAAGTGTCAAACACTTTCACCATCACCCCCAAACTCAGGGCTGCGCGTGCAGCGTATTCGGCTGCCGTGCTGGTGCCGATGATGACCAACTCCGAAGGAGTTATACCCGTAACTTCTCCGAACAAAACCCCCTTCCCGCTCCGGGTATTGCTCAGGTATTCACTGGCAATGGTTATGGCTGTTGCGCCGGCAATCTGGCTCATCTGATGGACAAACGGCAAAAAACCCTGTTCATTTTCAATGTTTTCATAAGCAATGGCGGTGATTTTCTTCTGAATCATCTTTTGCAGCAGCGCATGGCTTTGTGCCTGAATCTGCATATTGGAAAAAAGAACCTGATTCCCTTTCAGCGAACTGATCTCGTCGAAATCGAACGGCGCAATGCGCAGAATAATATCGCACTGAAATGTTTCTTCTTTGTTATCAACAACATAAGCGCCAACAGCGCGATATTCCTCATCTGAATAATTTGCCATTTTTCCTGCATCGCGCTCAATAAAAACCTCGTGCCCGTAAGATGTGAGCAGATCAACAGCCTGCGGGGTGAGGGGAACCCGATATTCAATTTTGGGGAAATCGGAAGGAATGCCGATTTTAATTTTTTGTCCTTTGCTCTTAATTTCTAACATCTCCTCCTGAGGCATCAGCATGGTTTTGGAAACCAGCCCTTTTTCTTTTGTTCCTTCGCGGGTTGTCATGGATAAACAATTTTAAAACAGTGAAATGGTGCGACAAGTTACATTGTATCGTCAAATTTTCAAAATTTTGCAGTTATCTCTCTCTGTTCATTCTCAAGAACTTCAATTCTCACCTCCACAAAATTTTCAGGCAACAGCGATTCGATTTTTTCGGGCCATTCAATCAGACAGTAATTTCCGCTGAAGAAATAATCTTCGTAACCTAAATCGAAAGCCTCTTCCATGCTTTTTATCCGATAAAAATCAAAATGATAAATTGACTCTCCTTTTTCGGTATGATACTCATTTACAATGGCAAACGTGGGACTTGTTATATTATCCGCAGTTCCGAGAGCCCTACAAACCGACTGGATAAACGTAGTTTTGCCTGCGCCCATCTTTCCGTAAAACGCAAATATTTTCTGTTCCGGGAAAGCTGAAATCAGCTTTTTCGCAGCCTTATCCAGCGCTTTTAGTGAAGGGATATTTTCTGAAAACATGCTTCATTTTTGATAAATACCACAAAATAGTTTAAACCGGGTCCAAAACCGAAATCCGGTTCACTTCCCGGACAAAAATACAAAATGAGCGCTGTTTAAATACCATCTTCCCTGAAATGTGTATCAGATTGGCTGTTTTCATTTGATGTTTATCCCAAAGTATAAGATTTCCGCCCTTTGGGCGATAATGACGCCGTTGCTGGAATATTATTGGGTAAGAGGTGGCGGCAAAGCCGCCACCTCTATCTCGCAATATACTGTATATTATGAAGATAGAAACTTTCAATTATTTAATTTTGTTTTTTTCGGGCAATAGTGACAAAAAATATTAAATTTGGAAAAATTTAAAAATCAAATTTAAAGAAACAGTTCGCATGAAAAACGTGCCGGGCGGCTTTCAAAATGGCACAGTGCGCATCTTTCAGTGAAAATCATTAATTAGTTAAAATATGAAAATACCAGCAGAATTAAAGTACACGGAAGACCATGAGTGGATTCGCGTGGAAGGTGAAATTGCCACCGTTGGAGTAACCGATTTTGCCCAGGGAGAGTTGGGCGATGTAGTATTTGTTGAAATCGAAACCGAAGGCGAAGATCTGAACAAAGGCGATACTTTCGGAACCGTGGAAGCGGTGAAAACGGTTTCTGATCTTTTTATGCCCGTTGGCGGTGAAATTACCGAAGTTAATGAAGCTCTGGCTGATGAGCCTGAGTTAGTTAACAAAGATGCCTACGGCAAGGGATGGATGGTTAAAATTAAAATGAGTAATCTATCCGAGCTGGATGAGCTGCTTTCTGCCGAAGATTATCAGAAGATGATTGAGAGCTGAATCCTCAATAACATTTTTTGAAAATTGCTTTCTGAAAGAAAGCGCAGAGAAAAAGAAACCGAAACTGAATTTTCAGTTCCGGTTTCTTTTTGCTCAGCTAAACTGTGCCGAAATCCGGGCATCTGTGAAATAAATCAGCCGCATTTTGAAGAACCACAGGTCAGGCAGGTGAGGCATCCTTCCTGATAGACAACATTGTCTGAACCACAATCCTCACACAGTGCATCTTCTGCCAGGGTTCCGTCAGGAATGTATTTTTTGAGTGCACGTGCAACGCCGGCTTTCCATGAGTTGATGGTTTCATTGTCCAACTGTAAACTGGTAACTAACTCAACCACTTTGTGAATCGGCATTCCGTGTCTCAGCGTTCCGGAAATAAGCTTTGCATAATTCCAGAAAACGGGATTAAATTTGTAGGAAAGCCCTTCAATGGTGGTTTTATACCCGCGCTTGTTGATATACTGAAAATCGTATCTTGAATTTCCGTCGCTGTCGTAGCTTTTGATGATGTATCCGCCTGTAACCGAGCGTGGCAGTAAAATTCCGTCTTCGTCATCAGACAAACCGGTGAAAATTTCGTAGGGCTTGCTGTCCATCAATCCCATAAAAGCGATCCACTTCTCCTTGTTGTTCTGAAAACGAACCACATCTGCCTCTAATTTTTCGGGACGTTTGGTCGGAAATCCGGTTTTCTTCTTCTCCACTCCGCTGTTGGAAATCAGCACTCCCGAACGGGATCCGTCCCGATAAACGGTAACTCCCTTACAGCCGCTTTTCCATGCCTCAAAATAGAGCTGCCCAACCAATTCTTCGGTAGCAGTTGCCGGCAGATTTATGGTTACGCTGATGGAGTGGTCCACCCATTTCTGAATTCTACCCTGCATTCGCACTTTGGAAAGCCAGTCCACATCATTTGCCGTAGCTTTGTAGTAGGGCGACTTTGCAGCAATTTCATCCAGCTCTTCCGGGGTGTATTCCCGGTTGATATCATAACCGTTAATTTCCATCCAGATTTTAAACTTATGATGAAACACGGTGTATTCCTCCCAGTGATCGCCCACTTCGTCAACAAAATCAACCCTAACATCCTTGTCGTTGGGATTCACTTTTCTGCGGCGTCTGTAAAAAGGCATAAATACCGGTTCAATTCCCGAAGTGGTCTGGGTCATCAGACTGGTGGTTCCGGTGGGGGCAATCGTCAGCAGGGCAATGTTGCGGCGCCCGTATTTTACCATATCTTCATACAGCGTGGAATCTGCATCTTTCAACCGGTTGATGAACGGGTTATTCTTCTCTCTTTCCGCATCGTAAATGGCAAATGCTCCGCGTTCACGCGCTAAAAAGACTGAAGATCGGTAAGCTTCCAATGCAACTGTTTTGTGAATTTCTTCGGAAAAACTTGTAGCGATATCGCTGCCGTAGGTCAGTCCGAGAGCTGCCAGCATATCACCTTCGGCAGTGATTCCGACTCCGGTGCGGCGTCCTTCTTTAGCCTTCTCCCTGATATTTTCCCACAGATTTCTCTCAACTGCCTTAATATTATCCGGCTCCGGGTCTGCATCAATCTTTGCAATAATTGCATCAATTTTTTCTAATTCCAGGTCAATAATATCGTCCATAATGCGCTGTGCATAATGAATATGCTCTTTAAACAGTTCGAAATTGAACTTTGCCTTTGGCGTGAAAGGATTCTCCACATAGGAGTAGAGATTAATGGCAAGCAGCCGGCAGCTGTCGTATGGACAAAGGGGAATTTCACCGCACGGATTGGTTGATACCGTCCGGTAACCCAAATCGGCATAGCAATCGGGCACCGATTCACGGATTATAGTATCCCAGAACAGAATGCCGGGTTCGGCTGACTGCCAGGCATTTCTCACAATTTTGTTCCAGAGTTTCAGTGCGTCCGTCTCTTTTGCGTAAAGCGGAGCATCCGACTGAATAGGATAAGTTTGCCGGTACATTCCTCCCGCTTCCACTGCCTGCATGAAGTCGTCCTGAATTTTCACCGACACATTGGCGCCGGTTACTTTTCCCTGCTCTAACTTGGCATCAATAAAGTCTTCGGAGTCGGGATGCTTAATGGAAACGGAAAGCATGAGCGCTCCGCGGCGGCCATCCTGCGCCACTTCGCGGGTTGAGTTGGAGTAACGCTCCATAAACGGAACAATCCCGGTGGACGTCAGTGCCGAATTTTTTACCGGCGAACCTTTTGGTCTGATGTGCGACAAATCATGCCCGACGCCGCCCCTGCGCTTCATCAGCTGCACCTGCTCCTGATCAATTTTCATAATTCCGCCATAGGAGTCCGAATTGCCTTCGTTGCCAACCACAAAACAGTTGGACAGGGAAGCAATCTGGAAGTCATTGCCGATTCCCGTCATCGGACCGCCCTGCGGAACAATGTAGGCGAAATCTTTCAGCACGCTGAAAATTTCATCCTCTGTCAGCGGATTGGGATAGCTTTTTTCAATCCGTGCAATTTCACGGGCTAAACGACGGTGCATATCGTCGGGTGTTTTTTCAAAAATATTCCCGAAAGAATCTTTCAGGGCATATTTATTTACCCACACTTTTGCCGCCAGATCGTCTCCTTTAAAATAGGAAAGCGAAGCATTTACCGCTTCATCCTGAGCGTATATTTTTTTACCGGACATACTTTTTATTCGTACTTCTTCCATTGCCATTATTCTAAGTCTAATATTATTTAAATGTGTTTGAATTTCTTCTTCCGAAATGCGTGATGCAAGATATGACAGAAACAAAATATTATGCGCACTTTTTTTTGAAAAATATCCAAAAGTTATCAACTTGGAGAAGCTATAATACTGACATCAAGAACTTTATCCTGTTATTTACTGGGGAAAGTTGACAGATTTTGATTACTTTCAATTATTTAATGGAAAATTTCGGAATGAAATTGTGGCACAATGAACAAAGTTTTTCGTCTTCAACAGGTTGCCTCAAAAATATAGGTTTCAAAGCTAAATATTTGCCGATTCCTGTGTAAAATAAAGGAGAAATTTATGAATAAATTGTCGTGATGCCAACACCTAATTAAAGACTTTTTGAATAACCTGCTCTGTTGAACCTCTGTTTTTATTTACGTACTTTCGGGAAACGGAACCTGAAGCAAGGCGTTGTTCGGAATTTTCAAACATTTTGAGCAAAATGTTTTCAAGCTCACCGTAATTTTGAATTGAAAATGCCCCGCCCCGATTGATGAGATCAACAGCTTCCTGAAACTTCTTGTAATTTGGACCAAAAATCACAGGTAATCCAAAAGTGGCAGCTTCAAGAACATTGTGAATGCCCACACCAAAACCACCGCCAATATATGCCAGCGTTCCGTAACGGTAGAGCGAAGAGAGCAACCCGACAGAATCAACTATCAATATCTGATGCCGGCGAATGTTGCCTTCATCTGCCCTGCTCAGCCGAATGTGCGGCGCTTTCAGCAACTCTTCAATCCGTTTGATGTTGGATTCCGTCACCTCATGCGGCGCAATAATCCATTTTATTTCCGAATGGCTGTTGATAAATTCTGCAAGCAGCTCCTCATCAGGCTTCCAGGTACTTCCGGCAATCAAAACCGGCACATTTTTACCAAACTTTTCAACAACGGGGATTGGTTTAGCTTTTTTGGCAAGGGTTGCCACCCGGTCAAAACGGGTATCGCCCGTAACTGTGTAGTTTTTCAGTCCGATTGACGCTAACATTTGTGCTGAATTTTCATTCTGAACAAAAAAATGATCAACCTTGAAAAGGATTTTACGGTACCAGTTGCCCAAAGCCGATTTTTTAAAAAATTGCTGATTTTCTCTGAAAATTGCAGAAACAACGTAGAGCGGAATGCTGTTTTTTTTCAGTTCGTCCATGAAAAAATACCAATATTCATATTTAATAAAGAACGCTTTTTCAGGTTGAATCAGACGGATAAATTTCTGTGCATTCCTGCGTGTGTCCAATGGCAGGTACGCGACAATATCAGCCAGCTCATAATTTTTCCTGATTTCGTAGCCCGAAGGGGAGAAAAAAGTGAGTAAAACTTTAAATTCGGGAAATTGCTTTTTAATCATTTCAATCAGCGGGCGCCCCTGCTCAAATTCACCCAATGAAGCGCAGTGAAACCAGATATAGCGGGAACCGGTATCAACCTTAGATTCCAATTTTTTATACCAGTTTTTTCTGCCTCTCACAAATTGTGCGGCTTTCGGATTGAAAAGCGAAGCTGCCTTAACTATTAATGAATAGAAAAAAATTATTGCCTGATAAAAAAAAATCATAACGTATAACTATATGGTGTTTTTGTAGTTTGCTGACGAAACAGATGAGAAAAAAGTTTGAGAG
>CAYNOQ010000001.1:31908-34381 GCA_964398855.1 uncultured Mariniphaga sp.
CAATTGTGCAAATTTACATTTTCTCAAAATCCTGATGCCTGATATTATAAATCCTGAATCTACGCTTCGTGCCTCCGTGCCATTGTGTTCGAGATTCTTTATCCTGATTTCTGACACCTTCAATCTACTATCTATATTTTTCCAAAAAAATCTCATCTTTTCAAAAATTTTCATCAAAAAAACTGCTGTTTTCTGAAGTATTCATAAATGGTAATATTCATCAGCAAAAGCAGAAAAAAGCAAAAGAAATCCTCAATCGGGATGGTAAAAATACGTACTCCTAAGTTGAACATATCATCATATTCCACAACCGGCAAGCCGGTTAGCACCAATTTTACAATAAAAAACGGTATCAGAAAAATAAGCAAGGTGAGATAAAACATGGTGTAGTGCCGTTTAAACCGGTTCCTAAAAATTGTGTAGCCAAAATAGATGGTCAGCAGAAAAAAGGTAAAAAAAGTATAAACCTTTTGGCGGGCAAAATAGGCAGTCAGTCCAAAAGCAACAAACAACACAAGACTGATTGCAAGAAACAGATTCGACTTTTCAAAATCGGGAAATTTCACTACCAGCGTTTCATACAGAAACAGTGCACTGTAGGGAACGGCAAAATAGAAAAGCCACTCCTCCACCGGAACACCATAAATATTTGCCCCAATCAAAAATTCGGGATTAAAAGTCCATATTTTCAATCCGGTAAAACGAATATCCCATAAAAGAAAGATGGCTCCGGAGAAGAAAATAGCAGGAAAGAGATATTTAAATTTGGTATAAAAACGCACCCGGTTGTTAAAAGTGAATGCTAACGGAACAATCAGCAAACCCAATATTAACAGCAGATAAGTATAGTTTTTGAATCCCATAGCCGATAATTTCAGGCAAAGGTAAAGCAAAAAAGCAGAATCAAAAGAGACGCATAAAATTAAATGGCGCGTTTAAAAAGTATATATTTCAGGATACTGATAAAAAACAATCAGAATAATCGGCTAACCTGCTCTTTTACAAAATCAGGCTCTGCATCCACGTCAAATATCAGGTCGGGTGTCAGATAAAACAGCTCCTTTTCGGCTTTGAACCGCTTTTCTCCTCCTCCGGTGATGTTTAGCATTATCAGCGCATCTTTGTCAATCCTGTTGTTTTGGGCTGCTTCAATGAGTGAAGCGGTTGCTATGGCAGCAGCAGGGTGAATGTCGATTCCCTCGGTCTCCTCAAAAAGTTGCGCAGCGACACTTGCCTGTTCATTGGTGGCAACCAGCACATCCCCGCCCGAATCGGTGAGCGCATCAAAAAGTCCGCCGCTCAGAGAATAGGGCGGTTTGCGGTTTGACAACACCTTGGCATCAATTATCTCTACCTGCTTGCGGGCTGTGGTTTCATCTAATGGAAGCATTTCGCGCGAGCCGGCTTTCCATGCGTCATAAATGGGAACGAAAGGAATATTCTGTGAAACCATCAGTTTCATCATATTGTCCCCAAAGCGGCCGTCAGCAATAAGCCTGAGGTTTGCTTCCCATGCGGCAATGGCGCCTGTGCCGCTTCCAATCGCCTGAAAGTAGTAGTCGGGAATCTGCCCGATTGTAGTGACGGCAGACAAGACCGTTGTTCCCATGCCATCGCGCCGGGCAACATTTTTTGCACCTCCTTCGGGGAAAAAACCTTCCATACCGGCGACGATGTTTGAGAGATGAATGGCATCATAGTAGTCGCTTCCCGAGCGGCTGGAAATAAGCTTCACACAGTCATTCAGGGGCTTCTCAAACCAGAGTGCGCCGAGGTTGTCTTCGGGCACGCAGATCAGCAGCGGAATATTGTTGTCTGAACAAACACTGGCAAAAGAGCGGGAAGTATTGCCGGCAGAGGCAACCACTAACACTTTATCCAGTCCGTGAGGCATCCTTCCGCAAACGGAGTAGGCTTCTGTTTTTTTGAAGCTGCATGTGTTCATAAATGCGCCTTTTTCGGGACAGTAGCCACTGAAAGTTATCCAGAGATTTTGCAGTCCGCAAAATTTGGCAAGCCCTTCGCTCCTGTAGGTTACCGGGGCTGACGAATCTTTCAGCATCCGCTGAATCGGCAACCAGTCGGAAAATTTATAAAACCCCCATGAATCGTCTTTGACGTCAAGTTGCTTATTTTCATACAGTGCTCTGATAAGCGAAGGTTCTTTTTCCCCGGGCGCATCTAACATCCAGCCTTCATCATCAAACACACTTCCGGTCTTCACCGACTGAAGCCGGTATTCTGTTTTGGTAAATATTTTCTCCATTTATAAATATTTTCTCAAATTCACAAAAATAGCATTTTGAACCGATGTGAAGTCTTTTCATGCAGAATTACCGTAATTTTACGAAAAGGGCGTAAGGCTTTTAGTATCGGGTATCAAGGTTTATCAGGAATTTACTGTTAAAAAATCTTGGTGAAATTTTGTGCTTTCGTAATTTAGCGGCAAAGCTTTTTCTTTGCTAATCTCTAC
>CAYNOQ010000001.1:34481-94868 GCA_964398855.1 uncultured Mariniphaga sp.
CTAATCTCTATTCAATCACTTTTTCCCTCTTGATTCACTATCTTTGCATTTTAAATTTCAACATTATGAACTTTTTCAAAAATAAATTTTATCTCTCGCTTACGATTGGTATTTTAACTTTAGCGCTGTTAGCCAGTATTTTGTGGGCAAATGGTTTTATTGCCGGCTCAACTGACCGGGATTTTAAAAACAAAACAATTAAGGTGCTTACCGTAGGCAACAGTTTTGCCGATGATGCTGTCAGTTTTCTTTCGGAGATTGCCGAATCGGTTCCCGGATACAGCATTCACTACACAAAAGCCAACATTGGCGGATGTTCGCTTGAAAAACACGTGAACCTGATCAAAGTCTGCGAAGATGACCCTTCACAAAAACCCTATGCAAAGGAGTACTGCCTGAAAGATTTGCTGTTGGCAGACAATTATGATTTTGTTACCATCCAGCAGGTGAGTTCAATGAGTTTCAAATGGGAATCATTTCAGCCTTATGCCGGTGAACTTATCGGATTTATCAGGGAACATCAGCCTCAGTCCGAGATTATTATTCAGCAGACATGGGCATATCCCAATGCTCAAAAACTTGAAAACTGGGGCATTACCTATGACGAAATGCAAGCCGGACTGGTAAAAAACTACGACAAACTTGCTTCCGACTACAAATTGCGGTTATTCCCGGTTGGCGAGGCTATATACAACGCTTATAAGCAGGATACTACCCTCAATTTGTGGCGTGCGGACATTCACCATGCCAACGAGAACGGACGTTACCTTGCCGGCTGTATCTGGTTTGGAACAATGTCGGGTGTTTCCCCTAAAAAAGTAAACTTTATTCCCGAAGGAATGGAAGAGGAAGCTGCCCTGTTTTTAAGGGAAGTAGCCGATTCAGAAATAAAAAAGCAGAAACGTAAAAAATAATCTACTGCTATTTTCTTGCAGGTAATTTCATGGAATCCACCACTTTTCCTTCGGTATCCACCACATTAATGTGCAGCATGGAGTTTTCTGTGTGAGCTTTTATTATTGTTTTGTTGGAATTCACAAGTATCGGGAAGCTCTGTCCGTCGCCAGCTTTTTTGTGGATGTGCCGGTGAAGGTGCCCGCAAAGCATGACGTCAATTCCAACCTGCTCAAGTAGAGGTACAAACTTTTCTTCAATCTCTTTTTCGCCGTGCCAGCCCCCAAAAGGCGGCATGTGAACCATCACAACCCGGTATGGCGCATTCAGAAACTGTTCGTCTTTCACTGCCTCCGCCAGCCATTCTGCCTGACGGGTGCGGTAGTTGTCAAAAGCCACAATGCCACTGTATTCCAGATCAGAATCGGGTTTATCCTCGCCACAGTCAAGCACAATAAAACCTACCGGTCCTTGCCGGAAGGTGTAGTACAACTGTCCGGTGGGCGTTGGAAAATAACGTGGAAAAGTGTTGGCAAAATTTCCACGGGTTTCGTGATTTCCGCGTGCATAATACATGGGAGTTTCCCGTGCAAAAAGCTCAACTGCCTTATCCAAAAAGTCGCCAAAAAGCTGTTCTTCCGAACGAATATCATTAGTCATGTCGCCATTGAAAAAAACGAAATCGGTTTCGTTCCAGTCCGTATCTTTTAAAAGGCTTTCCATCAGGTCGTTATTTCCATGAATATCATTGAGAACTAAAAAGGAAATATCCTCTTTTGCCGGATTATTGGTGGTGAAAACCAGCGGACGGGCGCGATAAACATTGGTTGCAGCAATGGTTCCATAAAGTACCTTAGTGCCCACATGGCTCAAAACTTCCTGTGAATATACACGATAGCGGTAGCGCATGTTGGGTTTCAGATTTTTGAGCGTTACGATGTGAACTGAATCAACCACTTTAAATCCGTAGGCTTCGGCATAAAACTTAGGACGCTCGGTCAGGTAGAAATGGGAATCATCATCGGGCGCCAGTTCCACCCATGAAACTGCATTCCGGTTAGTTGTCCATACAATGGTAACTTCATTTTCCGTAAGTCCCTGTAAATAGGGTCCATGAGTAATTTCAAACGGCTTTTGAGCTGTGATTGTGGCAGATAACAGTAAAAAAAGAGCAACTAATAAATTTCGCATGATATTGGTGTTTTTTGAATATTCCTTAAAAAAGTAAGTTTTCAGACTTTCATTCAGCTGTAATCAGCTATATCTAAAAATGTGTATGGTGCCAAAAATAACAGAAATTTTCAAAAGCTTCTCTGCCGTAATGTTGTCAAAACCGAAAAGGTACGGATTCTTCAGATTCATCTCCTGCCTCTGAAAAATTAAAACAAACAGCCCGCAAAAATGAAATTTCCCCTTCACCAACCCACATCAAAAGAAGTCGTTGAAATCGGTTGGGGTGTTGTTTTGTTCTTCGGTGTCGCAATTAAGGTTGATATTGAAGTTGGGCGGACGGATGAAATTCATATCCTCGCTGTAGCCGAGTGTCGGGTCGGCAAGTACCTTTTTAAAGAAATACCCCCAAATGGGCAGTGCCATGTTTGCTCCCTGCCCGGAAGATATGGTTCTGAAGTGGATACTTCTCAGGTCTGCACCTGTCCAGACGCCGGCTGAAAGCCGCGGTGTAATTCCTATAAACCATCCGTCTGAATGGTTTTGGGTGGTACCGGTTTTTCCGGCTATCGGCATTTTAAATCTGCCATAACCCTCACGGTTGCGAAGTCTGGCGCCGGTTCCGCCGTCAATGACCCCTTGCAGCAGGTTCACCATCAGATAAGCGGTCTGTTCATCGAACGCCTCGTGCCGTTCCGGCTGAAAAGAGGCAATCACGTTACCGTAGCGGTCTTCGATGCGCGTAACAAAATAGGGTTTCACATATACCCCCTGATTGGCATAAGTGTTAAAAGCGCCAACCATTTCATAAAGCGTAATGTCGGAAGTTCCCAAAAACAGAGACGGCACGGGGTCAATCGGACTGTAAACGCCCATGCGTTTCATCACTGCCGTCACTGCCTGCGGATTGAACTGCTTCATCACCCAGGCCGAAATTTTATTGCGCGACTGGGCAAGTCCCCACTTCAGTGTAACTAATTTTCCTTCGTTCACGTTATCCTGCTCGGCATCCTTTGGTTCCCAGATGGTTCCGTCGGGCATCTGAAACTGCTGGCTCACATAAGGTGCCTTGGTGCACGGAGTTAGTCCGTTCTGCATGGCAAGCGTATAGAGAAAAGGCTTTACGGTTGAGCCAACCTGCCGTTTTCCCCCTTTCACCATGTCATACATAAAATATTTGTAATTCGGACCGCCAACATAAGCTTTCACTTTACCCGAGTGGGTTTCCATTGCCATGAATGATGAACGGAACAGACGCAAATACCACTTCAGAGAATCCATTGGCGACATGATGGTATCAATTTCCCCTTTCCAGGAAAAAACCGTCATTTCAACAGGAATTTTGAAGTTTTCCCGGATTTCGCTGAAACTTTTTCCCTGATTGTTCAGTACCCGGTAGCGCTCGCTCCTGCGGATTTCGCGGTTAATCAGATCTTCCGTCTCATCGGTGGTCATGTTGTTGGCAAAAGGCGGATTATTTAAATATTTCATCCCTCCGTCAAATTCGGGCTGAAGATTATTTTTCAGGTGAAACTCAACCGACTCCACCGCATATTGCTGCATACGTGAATCGATGGTGGTAAAAATCCGCAATCCGTCGTTATATAAATCCCAGTTCTGACCGTCTGATTTTATGTTTTTTGTGCACCAGCCATACAAAGGATCGATTTCCCAGTCCAATGAATCTTCCCTGAATTTCTGCATCTGCCAGGAAGGGTAATTTCTTTTGTCCGGCTTTTTGGCAGTCAGCGTTAATCTCAGATATTCTCTCAGATATGGGGCGGGACCACTTTTATAGTCCACTTTATGAAAATCGAGATCGAGGGGAAGCTGCTTTGTTGAGTCTCTTGTTGCACGGGATATATATTTGTATTTAGCCATTTGGTTCAGCACCACATTGCGGCGCTGTAAAACAAGATCGGGTCTGCGGACGGGATTGTATAGCGAAGAATTCTTTGCCATTCCCACTAACATAGCTGCCTGATGCAGTTGAAGCGAATCGGGCTGAACACCAAAATAGACGCCTGCTGCCGATTTTATTCCCACTGCAAGATTCAAATAGTCATATTTGTTCAGATACATCAGGATTATTTCCTCTTTGGTATAGCTTCGTTCCAGTTTCACCGCAATCACCCACTCCTTAAACTTGCGCAAAACCAGATCGACCGGTCCTGATAAATCCTGTCGCGGAAAAAGCATTTTGGCAAGCTGCTGACTGATTGTGCTGCCGCCGCCGGAGCTTGTTTTGCCGGTAACAACACCTTTGAAAACGCGCAGCAAGCCCCGGAGATCAATTCCCGAATGTTTGTAAAACCTCACATCTTCGGTGGCAATCAGTGCATCAATTAAATATTGGGGGAGATTTTCATAATTTACGAAAGTTCGGTTTTCATGGATAAAATATTTATCCATCACTTTTCCGTCTTCCGAGAAAATTTCTGATGCTAAAATATTTGGCGGATTTTCCAGCTCTTCAAAAGTGGGCATGAAACCCAAATAGCCTTTGGCAATCAGTATAAAAAGCAGAGAAACGAAAACAATGCCTGATAAAAAGATTGTCCAAAACCAAAAAACATATTTTTTCCAGCCTTTCTTTTGTTTCCTGTTCATGAAAAACATGATTAAATTATGCAACAAAGATATACGTTTCCCTGTTGGAAGCAATGAAACAAGCGTTTTCACGAAGTATGTTAATTTAATTTTCCTTAAACAATTGTGTCATCCTCAACAGAATAGCACAAATGTGGGAAAAATGAATTTTGAATTTAGCGTTTGATTTTCTTTAATTTGCAGAAATTTTAAAAAAAGAAAGAAAAATTATATGCGAAAAAATCTGGTAATTGTGGAATCACCTGCCAAGGCAAAAACCATTGGAAAATTTTTAGGAAGCGATTATACGGTTACTTCCTGTATGGGTCATATCCGTGATTTGGAGAAAAAAGACCTGGGAATTGATCTGGAAAAAAATTATAAACCCAAATACATGGTTACTCCCGACAAGAAAAAGATTGTTGCGGATTTAAAGAAACTGGCAAAAGAGGCAGAAGTCGTGTGGCTGGCTTCTGATGAGGATCGTGAAGGAGAAGCCATTGCATGGCACCTGAAGGAGGTGCTCAAACTTCAGCCTGAAAAAACTAAGCGGATTGCTTTTCATGAAATTACAAAAGAAGCCATTCAGCGCTCCGTGAAAAATCCCCGTTCCATTGACGATAATCTCGTGAATGCACAGCAGGCACGCAGGGTGCTCGACAGGATTGTGGGTTTTATGGTTTCGCCCGTTCTCTGGAAAAAGGTAAAACCGGCGCTCTCTGCCGGCAGGGTTCAGTCGGTTGCCGTTCGTCTGATTGTGGAACGCGAACGTGAAATTATGAATTTTAAAACCGAAACATGGTTTCGTGTTACAGGCTCATTTTTAGTTCCGGATGAAAACGGCACTCCGGTAGAATTAAAAGCTGAGTTGAGCAAGCGTTTCGCAGACAAACAGGAAGCAATGGCATTTCTTGAAAAATGTAAAAATGCGGAATTTACGGTTGCAGATGTGGTTAAAAAACCGGCTAAACGTCATCCGGCGCAGCCATTTACCACTTCCACACTCCAGCAGGAAGCCAGCCGCAAATTAGGTTTTTCCGTTTCACGGACTATGGCAGTGGCTCAACGTCTGTATGAAAGCGGAAAAATTACCTATATGCGTACCGATTCGGTCAACCTGTCGGATCTGGCTCTCAATACGGCAAAACAGAAAATCATTGAGCTTCACGGAGAAAAGTATGTGAAAATCAGAAAGTACCAGACAAAATCCAAAGGAGCGCAGGAAGCACACGAAGCAATCAGACCAACCTACATGAGCAGTGAATCCGTTGACGGAACTCATGAGGAACAGCGGCTTTATGATTTGATCTGGAAGCGCACCATGGCGTCTCAAATGGCTGATGCCGAACTTGAGAGAACCACGGTAACCATTTCGGTTTCCACGGCGCCGGAAGTTTTCACCGTCACCGGAGAAGTGATTATTTTTGACGGATTCCTGAAAGTTTACATGGAGTCTTCAGATGATGAAAACGGAGGCAACCAAAGCGGACATGATATAATCCCACCACTGAAAATTAAAGAGGTATTGAGAATGGATTCTGTAGTTGCCACGAAGCGCTTTTCACAGCGTCCCTACCGCTACACGGAAGCATCGTTGGTCAAAAAACTGGAGGAGCTGGGTATTGGCAGACCTTCAACCTATGCGCCAACCATCACCACCATCCAGAACAGAGATTATGTGGTGAAGCAGGACCATCCCGGAGAAAGCCGTAAATATGATGTCATCACTTTAAAAGAGAGCGAAATTTCCGAAAAAACACTTTCGGAAATCAGCGGTTCGGAAAAATCCAAACTTTTCCCCACCGATGTGGGAATGGTGGTTAACGATTTTTTAGTTGAAAATTTTGAGCAAATTCTCGATTACAATTTCACCGCCGATGTGGAGAAAACTTTTGACGACATTGCAGCCGGCAAAGAGGTGTGGAACGAAATGATCGACAAGTTTTACCAGCCTTTTCATCGTCATGTGGATTTTGTTTTGGAAACTTCGGAACGCTCCAAAGGGGAGCGTATTCTCGGAAAAGACCCCGTAACCGGGAAACAGGTTTCAGTGAAAATTGGTCGCTATGGACCTGTGGCTCAGCTTGGCGAGTCTTCTGACGAAAATGAAAAACCACAGTTTGCAAGTCTGCGCGCAGGGCAGCATCTGGAGACTATAACTTTAGAGGAAACCCTTGAACTGTTTAAGCTGCCACGCGAACTTGGCGAATATGAAGAGAAAAAAGTTGTTGTCAATATAGGCAGGTTTGGTCCCTATGTCAGGCATGACAATAAATTTACTTCCCTGCAAAAACAGGATGACCCGTTCACCATCAATCTTGAACGCGCCGTTGAGCTGATTGAGGCTAAAAGGGAAAAAGACCGGAAAGCGGTGATCAATGTTTTTGACGGAGACCCCGAAGTAAGAGTTTTAAACGGGCGCTGGGGACCTTACATTTCATACAACAAGAAAAATTATAAAATACCGAAAAACACAGATGCAGAAAAGCTGACATTGGAAGAGTGCATGAAAATAATTGAGTCAGCGCCGGAGCCAAAAACCAGAGGCGCCCGCAGAAAGAACTGATTAAAAAACTCAAAATTCAAATATGAACCTGTCCGATTATTTTTTCCCGGCAAGTTTTCCCGTATCGGAAAAACCTGCCACACTTCCGGAAAAATATACGCTTGGGTACGCCATTCAAAAGCAAAGCGAAGCGCTCTCCGGCGCTTCTATCAAAAAAATTGATGTTGCCTTGATTGGCGCACCCTTTAATGACGGGAAATACCGGAACGGGGAGCTGTCGTCACCCGATATTTTAAGAAACAATCTTTACCGGCTCTCCTCATTCAATGAAAAAATCCATATTGCCGATTTAGGCAATTTGAAACCGGGCAAGAGCAAAAAGGGAATCTATCTGGCTTTGCGCGATATTGTCGAATATCTGCACGAGCTGGATATTATTCCGGTTGTCATCGGAGGCAGCCAGGATTTAACCATCGGCATTTGCGAAGCTTTCAAAAATGAGCCCTGGTTTTGGTTAACTGCCATCGATTCCGTTTTCGACATAAAAAAAGGAGTTGAAAAATCGGGCTCCACAAACTTTCTCACCCATATTTTCAGAAATTTTCAAAACCTTTTTCAGTTCAGTCTTATCGGTTATCAAAACCATCTGGTAAATCAGCTCTTTCTTGAAAAGCCCGGTGAATTGGGCGAGCATCTGCGGTTGGGCAAATTCAGGGATAATCACGCTGTTGCAGAGCTTATTCTGCGAAATTCGCATGTGGTTTCATTCGATCTGGGAGCTATAAAAAGCGTTGAAGCACCATCGGTTGTCGGCAAAAATCCCAACGGACTGCGCGGGGAAGAAGCTTGTCAGTTAGCCAGATATGCCGGACTGAGCGGTAATGTAAAAGCTTTTGGGCTGTTTGAGGGACAGTTCACATTGGCAGAACCTTTGTCGCCCCGGCTTGCATCAGAAATAATCTGGTATTTTCTTCAGGGAGTATCACAAAGAAATTCTGCAGAAAAAGAGATCGTATATAAAGCGGAAGTTGAAGGGCTTGACCACCCGATTGTATTCAGGAAAAACGAAATATCGGGACAGTGGTGGTTTGAGATTCGCTCTATTTCAGGCGAAACATTAAAAATTGCCTGCTCGGAAGATGACTATCGCACGGCAACTTCCAATGAAATCCCGGAAAGATGGTTAAGATATATTCAAAAATTGGATACCTTTTAAAATAATAGAAAAATGATAGCGTTCTTTGCATACCGGATTCATTTATTTTGTTGCAGACAAGATTTTTTTATTTCTTTAACATGAATTGAAAATATATTTATGCCGCATACGAACAGAGGTGTTAAACAATTTATTTCTTTCCTATATTTGCTGATTATTATTGGGCTGGGAGCTTCTGCCCAGTCGGATCCGCAGTTTACAAACAATATGTTTTATAAATTGGGCGTAAACCCCGGGTTTGCCGGCGCAGAAAATGCACTAAACGGGATAATACTGAACCGTTTTCAATGGGAAGGAATGAAAGGAGCGCCAAAGACGCTTGTTTTCAGTGCCGATGCTGCGGTTAATTTTCTGGGAGCCCCCAGCGGAGTAGGACTAAACATCATTAGTGACCAATTGGGATTTGCAAAAAACATATTAGTGAATGGCAACTATGCCTACAAAGCTGAACTGGGAATAGGAACACTCGGAATCGGTCTTTCCCTTGGATTATACAACCAAAGCATCAATGGCGACTGGCAGATTTCCGAAGATGACCATGGCATATATATGCAACCCGGCTCCGACCCCGATATTCCGCAGGCTGAAACCAGCCAGGTGGCATTTGATGTGGGGAGCGGATTATATCTGTCGGGAAGCAAATACTTTTTAGGACTGTCTGCCACACACCTCAATCAGGCAACAATTGAATATGATGAAACTGCACGGAGCTATTTAGCAAGACATTACTATCTGATGGGAGGGTACAATATTAAATTGGGTGATCCGTTATTTGAATTGCGACCATCTTTTTTATTGAAAACCGATGCAGCCGGATGGCAGTTGGACGTAAATGCCAATCTTGTTTTTGATGACCGCTTTTGGGGAGGTTTGTCTTACAGGGTTAATGACGCTGTCATTTTGCTCATGGGAGTTGAGCTGGCAAGCGGACTCAAAGTTGGCTATTCGTTCGATCTTGTCACTTCGGCAATCGGCTATTATGGTTGGGCATCGCATGAATTTTTTGTAAGTTACGCCGTTAATCTTGAAAGGAACCGTAACCAGAAATATAAGAGTATAAGATTTTTATAAAGAAAGCCATATATTTGAGCTATGAAAAAACTTCTTTTAATAACAGTTGCGCTTTTAACGCTTTTTACCTACACGGGTTGCAGCCCTTCCGGTAACGGAGAGTTAGTTGGAGTGCAAAACAGAAAAAAATGGCGGGAAACACAGCCCTACGGTATGGTATATGTCCGAAGGGGGAGTTTTAACATCGGTCCGAGCGATCAGGACCCTGCCATGGCAGGCGTACCCACCAAAACTGTATCACAGGATGCTTTTTGGATGGACGATACCGAGATCACCAATAACGAATACCGGCAGTTTGTTCACTGGGTGAGAGACTCAACTGCTCGACAACTGCTTGGCGAGCAATATCCCGAATTTCTCATCACCGAAACCCGTCAGGGCGTACCGCTTGACCCGCCGCGGGTAAACTGGAGAGAGAAAATCAAATGGAATGACCCGGATCATCAGATGGCGATGGAAGACCTATATGTTCCTGAGAATGAGCGCTTCTTCGGTAAAAAGGAGTTGGATGCAAGAAAACTCATTTACGAATACTGGTGGATTGACCTGCAGCAGGCTGCCCGCCGGTCAAACAGCTACAACCACAACACCCAGCGTTACGAAGGAAATGTGTATGACATCAACGGAGAGTTGCGTCCCATTGAAAACCGCTCTTCATTTATTATGAACGATCAGGTTTATGTTTATCCCGACACGCTCGCATGGATTCGCGATTTCACCTACTCCTACAACGAACCATGGGCTACGCGCTATTTCTGGCATCCCGGGTTTGATGAATATCCTGTTGTCGGAGTTACCTGGAAACAGGCGCTGGCATTCTGCAACTGGAGAACAAAAATTCAGACTGATTACCTGTCATCTAAACGGCAGCCCGGTTTGCAGGCTTACAGACTGCCAACCGAGGTGGAATGGGAATATGCCGCACGCGGCGGAAAAGATTTTTCAATGTATCCATGGGGAGGTTATTATGCCCGCGACAAAAAAGGAGTTTTTCTTGCAAACTTTAAACCGCTCAGGGGTAATTATGCCGAAGACGGCGGAATCATAACTATGAAAGTGGGTAGCTTTGAACCCAACGAGTATGGTCTTTATGACATGTCAGGAAATGTGGCTGAGTGGACAGAAACAGCTTATGACGAAGCAGGATACAGCTATTTCAGCGACCTGAATCCTACGTTTACCTACAATGCACGACCAGACGATCCGCCGGTTATGAAGCGGAAAGTTATCCGCGGAGGTTCATGGAAAGATGTTGCCTATTACACACAGGTTTCTACCAGAAGTTTTGAATATCAGGATTCTACGAAATCCTATATCGGATTTCGATGTGTGCGGTCAACTTTTGGCGATGAGTTCAAATAAAAAATATTATTAATACAATTATTACCACTGCGATATGAATTTTGGTGAAATATTTAAAACAAAACGCTGGAGAACTTTCATGGGCTACATCTATGGCTGGGGTGCATCCATAGTGATGATTGGCGCTTTATTCAAACTTCAGCACTGGCAGTATTCCGGTCTTCTGCTCACTATCGGTCTTTTGACGGAAGCCGTTATTTTCTTTTTGTCGGCTTTTGAGCCGCCGCTCGAAATTCCCGAATGGTCAAAGGTATATCCGGAGTTGAGGGATGATTTCGATATGATGGAACTGGATGACATCAGACCCGCAGGAAAAAACGGACTCAGTCAGCTGCTTGCTTCGTCGGAGCTCACACCCGAATTGCTTGACAAAGTAGGGCAAAGCCTGACCGAACTCTCCACCACGGCAAGAGGAATCAGCGATATTTCTTCGGCAACATTAGCTACCGATCAGTATGTGAAAAACATGAGCACTGCTTCGGAATCGATGAATTCGTTATCCGAACTGAATAAACGTGCCAACGAAGTGGTCAACAGTTCGGTTGAAAAACTTGCACAGTCCTACTCTTCAACATCAGACCATATTGTTGAAACAGGAAAGCACTCCATTGAAAAACTTCACAAAACCAGTGAGGAGTTTTCTTCACAGCTTTTGGAGGCGGGCAAAAAATTGTCGGATACGGTTAACGGCGCATCCAATACGTTCACTTCCGAATTGAAAAACATTGGCGAAAATTCAAAAAACTATTCTGAATATCTTGAAAAACTGAATCAGAATATGCTGACACTGAATGAAAATCTTGAAAATCAGCTGAAGCAGGCAAAAGTTCAGTTTGATACCAATCAGAAATTCAGCGGTGACTTAAACCGTATTAACGAGATTCTCAGCTCATCGGTTAGTGAATTGCAGAAATATAAAGAGAATGCTGAACAATTGAATAAGCACCTGGGAGAATTGAATACCATTTATGGAAACATGTTAGGTGCAATGCGATATACAAACAAGTAAACTGAAGGAACTGTAGTATGGGTTCAAAAAATTGTCCGGAAACTCCCCGGCAGAAAATGATAAACATGATGTACATTGTACTCACTGCAATGCTTGCTCTAAATGTTGCAGCTGAGGTGCTTGATGCATTTAAAGTTGTCAATGTCAGTCTGCTTGAGACCTTTAAAGTGGTGGACATGAAAAATGCCCAGGTGTATGCCCGTTTTGAACAGGCAATGGCTGAAAACGAAACGAGGGTTAAGGAGTGGAAGGAAAAAGCAGACTACGTAAAACTCAATACCGATAACATCATCACTTTTATTTCAACCATTAAGGAAGAACTGGTAACCAAATCAGGATATAAAACCGTAGGTCCCGACGTGTCATTAGGACAGGACGATTTCTATCTGGTGACAATGGGCGGCGATACGCTTATTCTGTCCAGACCCGATGATTTAAATGTTCCATCCGAATTTTTAATCACACAGAAAAAGGCAACCGAGCTGAAAGATGAGATTGGTAAACTCCGTTCGGAATTGGTTTCACTTATTGATGAATCGGATACCGAGCTGATAGAAACTGTCAAAAGCGCACTCGATACTTCCGATCCGCCAGTAAACTTTAGAGAAGGTGGCGAGAGTAAATCATGGGAAACCGAGCGCTTTTTGGACAAACCGCTTGCCGCAGTTTTAACCATTCTGGCAAAAGTACAGATTGACGTTAAGAATTCCGAAGCAAACCTTATCAATTATCTGTTTTCGCAGATTGATGCAGGCTCTTTCCTTTTCAATAAGCTGGGAGCACAGGTTATTCCCAATTCAAATGTCATTCTGCAGGGCGATGAATATGTCGCAGATGTATTTTTAGCTGCAGAAGACACTACACAGCAGCCTGAGATTCTGATAAATAACAGAGAAGTACCGGTCAAAGACGGAAAAGCCACTTACAGGATTAAAACTTCCGAACCGGGTGTTTTCAGCTGGAGCGGACTGATCAGATACAAAACTCCGGGAGGTGTTATCAAAAGTTACCCTTTCCGTCAGGAGTATCAGGTTACCCAGCCCAGTGTAACCATGTCAGCCACACGCATGAATGTGTTTTACAGAGGATTGGATAATCCGTTTGATGTGGGTGCAGGTGGAATTCCGCACGAAAATCTTGAGGTAACCATGACAAACGGCAGGGTATTGCAACGCGGCGACGCCTTTGTCATTCAGCCCAATGAGCTGGATGAGCAGGGGCGCAGAACAACCGTAACCGTTCATGCAAAAATCGGCAACGAAAGAAGGCTGCTTGGCAGCACCAACTGGCGGGTGAAAAGAGTTCCCGACCCCATTGCCAAAGTTGCAGGACAAGCCGGCGGTTCCATCAGAAAGGAGCGTCTGCTTGCGGAAGACGGCGTGCTTGCCGAGCTGGAAGATTTTGACTTTGACTTTAAATATACCGTTACTCAGTTTCGCGTGGAAATTTCAGCAGCCGGCGGATACGTTAATTTCTTTGAAAGCGCTTCGAACCGGTTTACCGAAGAACAAAAAAATCAGTTCAGAAGGCTTAATCCCAATAGTTTAATATATATAGCAAATATCAAAGCAGTCGGCAGCGATGGCGTTTCCCGCGATCTCGACCCGATTTCGTTTAAAGTACAGTAGTTATGAAAAAAATAATCGCATATACCGGAATTTTGGTTTTTCTGCTTGCTTTTTCGGCAAGAAATGCCGATGCACAGATAATTAACGGTGCATTCAGCACTACCGATATATCGGAGAAAAAACCAATGCCTCTGCCAACTGTCAGGGAGGCAGATGTGCTCTGGTCAAAAAAGGTGTGGAGAATCATCGACCTGAGAGAGAAAATGAACCTGCCGCTCTATTACCCCACTGTGGAAAACGA
Organism: uncultured Mariniphaga sp.; assembly: GCA_964398855.1. Classification (GTDB taxonomy): domain Bacteria; phylum Bacteroidota; class Bacteroidia; order Bacteroidales; family Prolixibacteraceae; genus Mariniphaga. The sequence continues at coordinate 48,168 of CAYNOQ010000001.1, forward strand.
CGGGTTTAAGAACCTGATAACTCTGCTGTTAGATGGTGTTGAAAGCGGGCTGATCACTCCATACGATGCAAGATTGGATGACGATTTCAAGGTTCCTATGACCTACGAGCAGGTTCAGGAAGCTTTTGGCGCGGAAGAATCAACAGAAGAAACCATCGATTTTGACACGGGAGAGCGCAAAATGGTAACCATTCAGGGCGAAATCAGACCCGGAGAAATTAAGCAATACATGATTAAGGAAGAGTGGTATTTCGACAAGCAATCTTCTTCTCTGAATGTGAGAATTGTCGGAATTTGCCCAATCCGCGAATTCACCCGCGACATTGATCAGGCAGGACAGGTTCAGCGAACCAAGGTTTTTTGGGTATATTATCCCGAAGCAAGAAACCTGCTGGCAACAAACAAGGTGCTCAATCCATACAATCATGCTCAGTCCATGTCGTTTGACGATCTTTTTATCAAAAGATTCTTCAACAGCTATATCGTAAAAGAGTCGAATGTTTACAATAACCGCGATATCAGCGCTTACCTGAGCGGGAAAGATGCCATGCTTGAGTCAAAACGCATTGAAAACGATATTTTCAATTTTGAACAGGACCTTTGGGAATATTAATATAAGAAAAGTATTTGAACGCAGGGATGTACTGATGACAGCGCTTTGGTACATCCCTTTTTTGAACTGCAAAACAACGGTAAAATTTATAGAAAAAGTTGAAGGGTTTCTGATTGAAAAAAACAACACTCTATATCATCTTATTGGGAAGTTTTCTTTTTCATTCCTGCAAAAATGAAATAAATCAATTCCTTCCGGGCGGCGCGCGCAAATCCAAAAGCTGGTTTGAGCCGATTCCGTACGGCATGGCGTATATCCCGCGTGGTTCCTATGTTATAGGACCTTCAGATGATGAAGTGAATATTCACAGCAGCAGTTCAAGGCGAATTTCCATCGAATCGTTCTGGATGGACGATACGGAAATCACCAACAACGAATACCGCCAGTTCGTTTACTGGGTGCGCGACTCCATCGCACGAAGTATGCTGGCGCTGGTCTATCCGGAGTTTATGTACACTGAGACTTCCAAGGGCGCTCCGCTCAGCCAGCCGGTTATCAACTGGCGAGAAAAAATCAACTGGAAGAATGCAGACCAGCAGCAGGCTTTGGATGACCTGTTCATGCCTGAACATGAACGCTTTGCCTTTAGCCGGGAGATTGATACCCGAAAACTCGTTTACGAATATGGCTGGGTGGACTACAAACAGGCAGCCCGCCGGGAAAACAGCTACAATCAAGAAAACCGCAGATACGAAGGAAGCATTGTCAATCAGCAGGGAGAAACGATCCCCATTGCAAACCGCAGCTCTTTCCTGATGCGCGAATCGGTTCCCGTTTATCCCGATACTTTGTGCTGGATCAGGGATTTTACCTATACCTACAACGAACCCTACACTTTAAAATATTTTTCACACGTAGGCTTTGACAATTACCCGGTTGTGGGAATCACCTGGAAGCAGGCACGAGCATTCTGCCACTGGAGAACAGATATTCAGCAGGAGTTCAGCAGCAGGTTTAATGAGGCGCCGGCACATGCCTACCGGCTGCCTACCGAAGCAGAGTGGGAATATGCGGCACGTGGCGGTTTGAGCAACTCCGTCTATCCATGGGGAAGCTACTACACCCGAACAGACAAAGGGTGTTTTGTTGCCAATTTCAAACCGATGCGCGGAAATTATGTTGCTGACAGTCCCACTACCACCAACGCCATGCAGGTTGGTCAGTTTGACCCAAATAATTACGGATTGTACGACATGGCTGGAAACGTGGCAGAATGGACAAGCAGCGCATTTTATGAAGCAGCTTATGACAACATGAGCGATTTCAATCCCGAAATTGAGTATGAAACCCGCGCCGACGATCCGCCGGTGATGAAAAGAAAAGTTATCCGCGGCGGCTCATGGAAAGATGTCAGCTATTTTATCCGCAATTCCACACGAACTTATGAATATCAGGATTCTGCCAAATCCTATGTCGGATTCCGGTGTGTGAGAACATCCTTCAGGAGAGAACTGCTCCAAAAATAAATCTAACAGTTTATTATTCAGATTAATAAAAAACAAATGTTTTCAGAAATATTCTAAAAACATTTGCAACACGGTCAGCCAAAAAACGAAATGAAGCTTATAAAGTGATATTTATACCGGTGAATACAGTCGCTCCCGGCATCGTGTAGTAGCGATTCATCTCGTACTTGTCATTCAAAAGATTTTCACCACTAACGTACCATTTTAAATACCTGTTGATGGAATAGGCAGCCTTTGCCTTCAGCAAAGTGTAATCTTCATTTGAAACTACCGGCGAAGGATCATTATCCAGATTGATGATTTGCTGCAAACTTGCATTCAGCTGTAACTTTTTCCACTGATAGTTTGCGCTTAGATAGAGATTATGTTCAGGAGTTGCATAAACCGGATTTTTCATGTGAATGTAGCTATAAGTTGCCGAAAGCCCCAGGTTTTTCACCGGGCGGGCATTAACAAGCGCCTCTATTCCTTTGTTATCAATCTCGCCGGCATTGAGCAATCCCTGCAAGGGAACGGTAATAATCAGGTTATCTCCCTGAATGGAGAAAAATGTCAGCTCCGCATTGAGTTTTCCCTGGTAGAATGTGCCTGAAACTCCTGTTTCGTAATTGATTATCGACTCAGGGCTAAGCTCGGGATTTGGTCCCCACAGAAAAAGTTCCCGAATGGTGGGACTGCGAAATCCTTTGGAAACATTACCTTTCCAGGTTGTATTGCCGGTAAACTTCCAGGCAAATCCAACAGACGGAATGGTGTGGTTTCCGTAAACACTGTGGTTTTGAAACCGGATTCCCGCATTGAGCGTCAGTTTTTCCATCAGAGTTTGCTGCATGAAACCATAAACTCCTGTTTCATTAACCGTTGTATCGGCAAAAACAGTCCCTGCACCGCCCATTGCCAGCAAATTTTCAGCCATTCCCCCGTAGTTCATGTGGTCAATTCCGACGGTCAGATTATTTCCGCTGAACAGTTTGAGGGATTCATAAAGGTTCACTCCGTAATTGTGGTCGGTTGAGTGAAAGCCGTCCGTGATGTTGTGCTCCCCGAAATTGTAAAAAACTTTCAGCGCTCCGCTCGTCTTTTCAAATTCATTCTGAAGGGTGAAAGCCCAGTAACCGCGTGTGATGTCAATCCGTTCGCCGGGATTTGCGTTGAGTGTATCAGGTCCCGGATCGGCGGCTTTGAATCCGGCTAAGCTCAAATCGGTATTCAGGTGAAAATGCTGATTTACATCATAGCCCAGTTTTATGTATCCGTTTTTGATGTTGAAATCGGAATGTTCGCGGTGTCCGTTGGTGCGGTCGTGATTTCCTGAGGCAAAAACCGAAAACTTATTCTTTTTATACCCGCCTGAAACCATATATTTTTGGGTGTTGAATGAACCGTATGAGATGCGGGCATTTCCCCTTGCGCCGTCTGCCGTCTGCTTTTTCGTGATGATGTTAATTACGCCGCCCATTGCATTGGAGCCGTAGAGTATGGATGCAGGTCCGCGGATTACTTCAACCCGCTCGGCGTCCGATGCCACGTAAGAGTCGGGGAGCGGATGTCCCATGATTCCCATGAACTGGGGGTGGCCGTCAATAAGCATCAAAACTCCGGTGGTGGGCACTCCGCCAACGCCGCGGATGGAAATCTGCCCGGCTGCGCCATCGGCAACACCAAATCCGGTAACTCCCCGCTCAGTAACAAAAAGTCCGGGAACTTTCCCGTTTAAAACGGGTAGCAGCGCCGATTCATCACTCTCTTCAATCTGCAATCTGTCGATTACAGAAACTGCCATGGGCACGCTGTTCCGGCTCACGCCAACATGGGTGCCCGTAACAACTATTTCATCAATTTTTACCGTGTCAGTCACACTTTGCGCGGGCTGACCAACTGTTATCAGCGGATAAAAAAATAGACCGCTCAACAGGATGCGTACTGAAATTCTTCTGTTTTTTCTCATTTTAAATTTTTCGTGTTACTATTTATTTAATTCGTGTTACCGTAAGGGCAAAAAAAATTATTCTGCTTTGCTCATAATCAGTTTTCCGTGCTGTATCCCATTAATACTGATTAATTTATCTGAAATTTCCGTAAGTTTTTTGGAAGGACCTTTCACAGCAATGATTTCAAGGTAATTCAGTTCATTCAGATAAAAACCCTGAGTTGAAAGTACAAATTCACGATATGTTGACTGGATTTCAAATGATCTCTTCTGAATTTCAGTTTTCCCGTAGTCGAAAACTAACAAAACAGCTCCGGCAACAATGTTGTCACATTTCCATTTCTCTTCAACTAAATTTTTCTCAATCAGGTGACGTATCGCGCGGGAGCGGTTTGAAAAATTATTCTCTTCCACATATTCATCAAGCGCAAGCAAAAGCTCTTCATCCAATGAAACACCAAAACGGGTAACTGCCATAGAATGTTACTTTTATTGAAATTCGTGGCACGAATATAAGAAAAGTTGGGAATTTCAAAGCAAAAAGCCCTGAATTTTCAGATTATTTATTTTCAATGCTAAAACGGGTTTAATAATGGGAGAAGTAATCTATCTCCCGAAGATTTGAGATTTAAACGGCGTGCTGAAGCAAGCTGATTTACACGTTAATTGAAATTTTCACTTTCCCACCGAGTCCTTTCTCTACGATTTCAAATAATGTTTTTAAAGTGATATTACTTCCATCGTTTTCAATTCGTGAAATAAAAGGTCTTTTCTTGTCAATTAGATCTGCAAGTTCCTGTTGAGTAATATTTTTCATTTCGCGTGCGTTTTTCAGTAACAGACCTACTTTAAAAGATTCAAAATCTCTATCCAATGCGTCACGTCTTGGCGTTCCTTTTTTCCCGTAAACATCGTCTTTTATATCTTTCCAGCTTCTTGTTTCCATATTATTTATTTTTTTCATCATAATATTTTTTCATCAATCTTAATGCTTTTTCAATCTCTCTTTTTGGCGTTTTTTGCATTTTCTTTGTAAATCCATTTAATAATACAACTAATTTACCTTCATCGAAAAAGTAGAATACTCTCCATGTATTTGAGAATAAGCTAATTCTTGCTTCAAAAAGTCCGTTTGTTCCTGCAATTGCTTTAAGATAATTGCCTGGAACACGTTCCAATGCTTCAATCGCTTCAATTATCTTGAAAATCTTATTTTGAATCTTTTGCGGTTGTTGTTTTAAGAAGTCACTAAAATGATTTTCATATTCAACAACCTCCCGAGCTTGATTTTTCATAAAGCAAAAGTAACTTAAAAGTTACAGGCAGGCAGGTTTTTCGAGATATTTTCTTTGGTATGTTCGTAATGAGTTTGCTACAGCGCTTTATTTCTGTATCTCTTTCCACACTAATGCGCTTGCGCCAAGAATGGCAGCATCGCCCGATTTTAATTTTGAAGGCAGCAGTTTAACCTTGTTCTTGTACATGGGAAGCAGGTATTTTTCCATGCTCTCTTTGGTGGGTTTAAAGAGCAAATCGCCGGCTGCCGTTGGTCCGCCAAATAAAAAGATTGCTTCCGGACTTAAATAGTGAACCGTGTTGGCAAGTCCCATGCCCAACCACTCGCCGGTTATTTCAAACACTTCCAGTGCAATTTTATCACCCTGCACGGCAGCTTCGTATATCATTTTGGCATCCAGCTCATTATATGAAATGTCGGCAAGCAGGCTGTCGGGATTGTTAAATTGAGTGAGCAGTTCAAAGGCAGTCCGTTTCATTCCATAAGCTGAGCAATAGGCTTCAAGGTGTCCCAGTTCGCCGCATCCGCATTTTCTCCCGCCGGGAACTAAAATGACATGCCCGCACTCGCCGGCAAAACCGTCATGCCCGTAAACCAAATCGCCATTTGCGATAATTCCGGCGCCCACTCCGGTGCCGATGGTGTACATGACAAAATTCTTCATCCCTTTGCCGCCGCCGTAAATCAGTTCGCCCAAAGCTGCCGCGTTTGCATCGTTGGTCAGCGCCAAAGCTTTTAGCCCGGGAAACCGTGAGCGCAGTAAATCAATGAGATGAACCTCCCCTTTAAATGAAAGATTGGGAGCAAATTCAATATTTCCGGTGTAGTAATTTCCACAGGGAGCGCCGACACCGATACCTGAAAACTGCACCTTTTCATCAGACAACTTAACAGAATTCACCAGTCGGCTGATGGCTTTGGACAAATCATCAATATACCGGTGAATATCTCCGTGGGCAGGAGTCGGAATATTATCCCTGAGCAGTACGTTCCCGTCTGAATCCACAACACCGATAGTTGTATTGGTGCCGCCAATATCTACTCCAATCGCAATTTCTTTCATTCTCGCCAGCTTAAAATGGTGTACAGTATAAAAATTTGATTCCGGCAGGCAAAATTAAAAATATTAAACTATTTCACAGGAATGCGGTTGTTCATTGTTCAATGAACTAAATTTCATACAATAGTTATTAATAATCTCTATTTTTGCAGATAATTCGGAACAGTTAAACTGTTCATTATGCTTAAAGTTTTCAAAATAATATTTAGGGGAATCGGCTGGATACTGCTTTTGCCGGTGTATTTTTATAAATATGCCATTTCACCGCTGACGCCCGCAAGTTGCCGCCACACGCCAACCTGTTCGGAATATGCCATTCAAGCCATTAAGATTCATGGTCCTTTTAAAGGGTTTTGGCTGGCAACGCGCAGAATAGTCAGATGCAATCCCTGGGGGACACACGGATATGATCCGGTTCCGCCAAAAGAAAAAATTCATGTGAAAAATTGGAACGGATAAACTAATTTTGCAATACCTTGTTTAAACCGGTCAAAAATTAACAAAAATGAGAAAGAAAATATTTATAATTCTGTTTGGTGCGCTTTTTATCCATTCGTGCACTTCACAAAGGAGATCGGGCGAAAGCGAAAAGCCCGTTATCACGGTGAGTATTTTGCCGCAGAAGACATTTGTTGAGAAAATTGCCGGTGACGATTTTAAAATTCAGGTTCTTGTTCCGCACGGAGCCAGCCCTGAGTCCTATACGCTGGTTCCCTCGCAACTCAGGGATATTTCACATTCGGATGTCTGGTTTCGTTTAGGTTATATCGGTTTTGAGCTTCCACTGCACGAAAAGATCAGGGAGATCAACCGGAAAATGGAAGTTGTTGATCTGTCGGAGGGACTTGACCTTATCCGGGGAGAAGAAATTCAGCATGGCGATCACACCCATCCCGGCGGGGTTGACCCACATTTCTGGCTTTCGCCAAAAATGGTGAAACAGATGACCGAACGAATTGCCGGAACACTGGAAAAGATTAATCCGGAGAAAAAAGAGACTTACCGGGAAAATTTCCGGAAATTTGCTATAGAAATCGATGAGCTTGATCAAAAAATCGGCGATGCTTTGAAAGATTACCGCGGAAAGGCGTTTGTTACTTTTCATCCAAGTCTTACCTACTTTGCACGCGATTACGGACTTGTGCAATACACCCTCGAATCAGACGGAAAAGAGCCAACATCCCAGCACATGGCGAAAGTGATTAATATGGCGCGTGAGCAAAATATTAAAGTGATCTATATTCAAAGTGAATTCGACAATGAAAATGCACGGGTATTTGCCGAAGAAATCAAGGGAAAAGTGCTGGAAGTGAAGCCCCTGAGTACCGAATGGGAAGACAATCTGCTGGAGATGACAAATTTGTTTATTAAAAATTTTTGATGGAACCATTAATAAGTATTAAAAAACTGACTTTAGGTTACGACAGGGAACCTGTGCTCGAAAATGTGAATTTGGATATTTTTGAACGGGATTTCATTGGTGTCATCGGTCCCAATGGCGGTGGCAAAACCACATTTATCAAAGCAATTTTAGGACTTCTGAAACCCATGAGGGGAGAAATCCTGTTCAGAAAAGACCTGAACAAAAAAAAGAAACCCATTGGCTATCTTCCACAGGTTAAGCATTTTGACAAAAGTTTCCCCATCACGGTTTTTGAAGTTGTGCGCTCGGGGTTAATGATGAGAAATTCCCAAAAACCAAAAGGTGGTGAAGTTCGTAGTGAAATTGAAAAATTGCTCTCGGAAATGGGAATTCTAGAGATTCGCAACAAGGCTATCGGGGAGCTTTCCGGTGGTCAGATGCAGCGGGTTTTTTTGTGTCGCGCGCTGATCAGCAGCCCCAAAATACTGATTCTTGACGAGCCTGACACGTTTGTGGACAACCGTTTTGAAGGAGAATTGTACGAAAAACTGAGACAGCTGAACGAGAAAGTGGCAATTGTACTGGTTTCACATGATGTCGGAACCATTTCAAGCTATGTGAAAACCATTGCCTGCGTGAACAGGGAGCTGCACTACCATCCCGACAATAAAATCACGCAGGAGCAGCTCAACAGCTACAACTGCCCCATCAAACTGATAACGCACGGAGAAGTTCCCCACACTGTGCTCAAACATCACGATTAATATGAATAGTTTTATTGACCTTTTTACCTACGAGTTTTTTCAAAAGGCATTTATTGCCGCTATTTTTGCAAGTATTTCCTGTGGCATAATCGGAAGTTACATTGTTTCGCGGCGCATCGTTTTTATAAGCGGCGGAATAACCCATGCATCTTTCGGGGGAATCGGACTTGCCTTTTTGTTGGGTTTCAGCCCGATACTCGGCGCCGTGATTTTTGCTGTCGGCTCTGCCATTGGCATTCAATTTTTCACCAAAGTTGCCCGGGTGCGTGAAGATTCTTCCATCGCAATTTTCTGGTCGTTAGGCATGGCATTGGGTATCATTTTCGTTTTTATGACACCCGGTTACACCCCAAACCTGATGAGCTATCTTTTTGGTAACATCCTGACGGTGACCATTGCAGAGCTGATCTGGATGTTCATTCTGAATGTGGTCATCATCTTTTTCTTTTCCGTATTTTTCAGGGAAATTCTGTATGTTGCCTTTGACGAAGAATTTGCAAAAGCAGCCGGACTACCGGTTTCGCTGATTAATTACCTGATTATAACCCTTGTGGCTCTCACCGTTGTGTTGAATATCCGTGTGGTTGGCATCATTCTGATTCTCTCTTTACTAACCATTCCTCAGGCGATTGCGAATCTTTTTACGAAGAAATTTAAAAATCTACTTCTTTTATCAAGCTTTTTTGCATTCACGGGAACGATTATCGGTTTGTATGTCTCTTATTTTTTAGATATTCCTTCCGGCGCCACTATTATTTTTACGCTTGTGGTCATGTTCGGATTATTGAAGCTCTATAAACACTTTTTTTAAAATACAGGCATTCAAAGAGATGGTTACCATTGAAAATTTGATATTCTCGTCCGGATTCCGGTTTTTTAAAGGAATAACTTTAATTTTGCTGAAAACTGATATTTTCTAAAAATTAACAACGCTCAAAAAAGGAGAAAATGGTAATTGAAATGCACAAAATATCCAATCCGGTTTTGTTAAACCGGTACAAAAACACACTCAATTTTCTGAACCGGATGAATATTGAAGCCGGCACACAAATTTTGGATTTAGGTTCTGACAATATGTTTTCCGAAATCATGCGCGGCGCCGGCTTTCAGGTTTCCAACACCGGATTGGTCGATTTGGACATCCACCCGGAAACTGTTAAAGAGCATGATGTTGAGCTGGTTACTGCATTTGAGATTCTTGAACATCTGGTTTCACCGTTTCCTTTGTTGCAACAGCTCCCGGGAAAGAAGCTGATTGCAACCATTCCCCTTAGACTGTGGTTCAGCCCTGCCTACCGGAATCCAAACGACCCGTGGGATAACCACTTCCATGAATTTGAAGACTGGCAGTTCGACTGGCTTTTGGAGAAAAGCGGCTGGAAAATTAAAAGTACCGAAAAGTGGAAATCTCCCGGCAGCAAGATCGGATTTCGGCCTTTCCTTCGGAAAATTACGCCGCGGTACTATGCGATTTATGCCGAGCGCGATTAGCGCCTGCGCGCCATTTTCATAAAGTCCTGAAACATTCCGTCAATATCTTCCGAAATTTTCAGAATCAGCGTTAACACACCGAAAATCAGTGTAAAGAGAGCGCTCCTGACAATCAAATCGGGAATGAGCGAAAGCGTTGGCAAAAAGGTGACCACAACAACCGAAAAAACAAAAACAGCGGCTGCAATCACTATTTTAAATGTAAACGGCTGCATTTTATATTTTCTTTTCAGAAAATTAAACCGCATGAAATTGTTGACGGCAAACGAAACCGCAACAGCCACAGCCGCTCCGGTGATTCCCCACACCGGCACTAAAAGCAAAATGGAAACAACGACCAATGCAATCAGCACAATCAGAAAAAACAGAGCAATACGATAGTGTTTTGAATAGGCAATGATATGGGCGTTGGCGCCAGTTGCCATATCAATCAGATAACCGACTGCAATGAAGAAAATCACCCATTTTGCACCGGCATAGTCGGGTCCCAAAATGATCAGAATATTATCAATATTGATCCAGATACCGCCAAAGAGAAATGCTCCGATGATAAACTGATTGATGCAGCTGCGCCGGTAAATGTCATCGATATATGCAATATCGTCACGCTTAAAAGCGTCGGCAATCAGCGTTCCGGCAATGCGCAAAAGGGGTCTTGAGGGAATGATTATCAGCGTACTAAAAAAGAAAGCGATGGTATAAACTCCGGTATCGCTCAATCCGAGTATCTGATTAATCAGGATTTTGTCAATATTAAACACGATGCTACCGCCAAGTCCGGTCAGGATGCTGAAAGCCGCAACGCTGACCATCTCTTTTCGCAGTTGCGGTGTAACAAATCCCGGTTGGCGTTTAAAAGAGACTTCGCCTTTAAAGAGCAGATATGCAAACAAAACCAATCCTTTGGCACATACGGCGGCTGAATAGGCGATAATGAGCTGGTGAAGATTAAAAATGCCGGCAACAAACAGAATTGTTACTGCAAAAATCAATATTCGCTGAAGAAATTCCTGTAGAAATGTGCCGAAAACAGCATCATACAGCAATTTATTTATGGTATCTAACTGAACAAAGAAAAGGGTAAAAAATGTGAGCGGTATGAGCAGATAGACGTAATCGGAGAACATTTTCGACTTCTCCAGATTGCTTTGCACCAGCATGGGGCTGAAAAAAAGGAAAAAAATGTAGAATGCTAAAAATCCAGCAAACGTAACCATCAGGGTGATGAAAAAGTAGCCGTTATGATTTTTTTCCGCATTGCGAAAATAGGGGAACAGCCGGGAAGTAACTCCGGGAAATCCAAGAGATGAAATCTGCGTGAAAATCAATGACCAGGAGAGCAGCAGCCCAAAAAGCCCGATGGTGTCGGTGCTCAGGTAGTTGGGGAAAAGATAGGCTGTGGTTACAAAACCGACAATCACGCCCAGATAGGACCAGATATTCCCTTTTATGCTTTGCTTAATGATTATACCCATTTATGCGGTCATGTTTTTTTAAATCCCTATTTTTGTTCAATATAACAACGAAGCAAAAATTTTAGCATGACAAAGATAACCGCCTTCCGTAATATTTACATAAATCTGGGGATTATCCTTTTTTTTATTCTTCTGGCGTATGCATACATGTTTCCGCTGCTTGAAGGGAAATCCCTTCGCATGGATGATATCGAGCACTATCGGGGGATGTCGAAAGAACTTGTTGACTACCGGGAGCAGACAGGAAAAGAGGCAGTCTGGACAAACAGCATGTTTGGCGGAATGCCCGGCTATCTGATTTCCGTAAATTACCCGGGAAATCCGGGCAGAAAATTTTCGGCTTTTATGCGGAATACTTTTTCAACCGCTTCGTTTATCATTCTCTACCTGCTTGGTTTCTTCATTTTACTCACCAGCCTGAAAATCAACAGATGGCTCAGCGTGGCAGGCGCCATTGCGTTTGCCTTTTCTTCCTATTTTCTGATAATTATCGGTGCCGGGCACATGACGAAAGCCAACGCCATTGCATGGCTTGCGCCAACCATTGCCGGAGTGCTGCTCGCTTTCAGGGGAAAACCTCTGGGCGGAGGATTGCTTTTTGCTGCCGCTTTATCGATGGAACTGCTTTCGGGGCATCTGCAAATTACCTATTACGGATTTATAATTCTGGCAATTTTGGGGATTGTGGAGCTTGTTTTTGCCATTCGTGAAAAAATGTTGCCCGGTTTTTTCAAAGCTCTCCTGTTTCTGTTTGCCGGAGCAGTTTTAGCTGTAGGGATGAATTTTTCCAGACTTTATACCACCTGGGAATACTCGAAAGACACTATCCGCGGAGGGTCTGAGCTATCTTCTGACAGTGAAAACAGAACCAGCGGACTTGATAAGGATTACGTGGTTCAGTGGAGTTACGGAATTGACGAAACACTCACGCTGCTGATACCCAACTTCAAAGGAGGAGGTTCACAGATTCACCCGGGTGTCAACTCCGAAAGTTTTCAGGCACTTCAACAGCAGGGCGTTCAAAACCCGCGGCAAACTATTCAGGCAGTGAGCATGTATCATGGCGACCAGCCGGGAACATCAGGACCTGTTTATGCGGGCGCCATTGTGGTCTTTCTTTTCGTTCTGGGGCTTTTTATTGTAAAAGGGAGGCTGAAATGGTGGCTTGTTTCTGCCACAGTGGTTTCCATCGTGCTCTCGTGGGGGAGCAACGTGATGTGGCTCACCGGTTTTCTGCTGGATTATCTTCCGCTCTACAATAAATTCAGAGCACCCAGCATGACATTGGTGATAGCGGAATTGACCATGCCCCTGTTGGGAATTATTGCGCTAAACGATATACTGACTGGCAAAGTGGATAAAAAAGTTTGGTTTTCCGGCTTCAAATGGGCAATTATCATAACCGGAGGCATTTCGCTGCTTTTAGCCGTTATGCCCGGAATTTCCGGCAGTTTCACCAATGCTTATGATCCCATGCGCTTCCCCGACTGGCTGATGTCGAGCGTAATTGCCGACCGCAAAAGTATGCTGCGCACCGATGCTTTCCGCTCTCTCCTCTTTATTGCGGCAACATCCGGGCTGATTTATTTGTGGTACATCAAAAAACTGAAAACCACTCCTCTGATAATATCTATTGCCTTGCTGATATTAGCCGATTTATGGAGCGTGGATAAGCGGTACCTGAACAGCGACAGCTTCATTTCCAAAAGGCAAGCTGAAAATCCTTTTCCGGAAATGGCTGCCGATAAGGCAATTCTGGCTGACAATGATTTGTATTACCGGGTTTTGCCGTTGCAAAATCCCTTTCAGGATGCACGAACTTCCTATTATCACAAAAACGTGGGCGGCTATCATGCTGCTAAACTCCGGCGCTATCAGGAACTTATTGAACATCACCTGCAACCGGAGATGCAGCAGATGGTAACTTCCATTCAGGCAAGCGCCAATCTGAATGGCATGGATTCCGTATTTATGGAGCTGCCTGTCATCAACATGCTGAATACGCGTTACATCATCTATGACTTAAACAGCGCTCCCATTCGCAATCCGCTGCCATTGGGGAATGCATGGTTTGTTTCCGATTTCAAAATTGTGGGAAATGCCGATGATGAATTAGCGGCTATGAAAAATTTCAATCCTGCCGAAACTGCTATTATCGATCAGCGGTTTACAGGTCAGATTAAGGAAATCAGCCTGAAAAAAGATTATAACGGGAAAGTTGAACTGACTGAGTATCAGCCCAATTATCTGAAATATGATTATTCGGCTTCATCCGCTCAGCTCACCGTTTTTTCAGATATATACTACGATAAGGGGTGGAATGCATATATTGACGGCAATCCGGTTTCTCATTTCCGGGTTAACTATGTGCTGCGCGCCCTGATTATTCCTGAAGGCGAGCACGTTGTCGAGTTCAGATTTGAGCCCAAATCCTACTACACCGGGAATAAAATTTCACTTGCAAGCTCACTGCTACTTCTGTTGGCAGCAGTGGGATATGGCTTTTCATTCCGGAAGAAACTGAAACTCCGGTCAGAAAAGGAGTAGCCATGTTCAATCGCCTGCCTGCTGCCTTTTTTCAGCAAAATGTTATAGAAGTTGCGCCACAGTTAGTAGGGAAGATTCTTGTCCGAAATTTTGGCAGCGGCGGAATATCGCGGTATATCATTACCGATGTGGAGGCATACAGCGGAGACGGCGATCTTGCCTGTCACGCTTTCAGAGGAAAAACTCCCCGAACGGAAGTAATGTTTCGTGAAGGGGGTCTGGTATATGTCTATCTGATTTACGGTATTCACTGGCTGTTGAATTTTGTAACCGGCAAAGCCGGTGATGCTTCGGCAGTACTGATTCGCGGACTTGAAGGGATAGATGGTCCGGGAAGAGTAGGCAAAACTCTTTGCATGGATAAGTCGTTTTATGGGGAAAATCTGGAAACTTCGCCCAGACTTTGGGTCGAAGACCCGGTGAAAGCGGTAAAATACACAACACTTCCGCGCGTTGGCATCGACTATGCCGGCGAACCGTGGGTGAGCATGCCCTGGCGCTATAAGCTTATCGGTTCAGAATAAAACGGTTATAGAGCCACAAAAGAACCACAGCAGAAACGGCAACACCGGAATAGACGACCCAGATTTTGGAAGGATTATAGTTAATCCACAAAAAATCAGTTAGTTCCCGTGTGCTCATTCCCATTTTCTCAGCGGCAAGCGCGATGTAATCATTCTTTGTTACTTCCGCAGAAATTTCAGGCAAGGCGATGCCTCTTGCGGCAACTTCCTGTTTCAGCAGAAAAATGTTGTCTGCAATGCGTTCATACACACCTCCCGAAAGCCATCCTGCCAGTTGATGCCCTGCTGCAATCGGCAAAAAGGATGTTCCCATATAAAGCGCTTTTTTATCTTCGGGCGCAATCCTGCCGACATACTCGGTAAATTTGGGAGAGCTGCCCATTTCGCCTAAAGCAAAAATCAGGATTCCCAATAAAATTAACCAGATGTTATGGCTGGAAAACATCAGTCCCAAACCTCCGGCAACAACCAAAATTCCACCCATCATTGCTGCCAGCGGGCGAAAACGCATGACAAATGCAGAAACAAAAAGCTGAAAAATGATGATAAAAAAAGCATCCATACTGCTGAGAGTCACTGCCGTAACTGTTCCTTCGGCTGTGCCAATAGCTTCAGCAAGCCAGGGCCAGACTGAATGAATTCCCCGATAGAGCGGCGAAGTATCAATCCATTGATCAACAAAAACCGGAAACGAATAGTAAAGCTGGTTGAAAGCCGTCCAGAACAGAATCATAACTATCAGAAACAGAACATATTTCCAGTTTTGCAGTGTTGTCCAAATATTTACAAATGCCTGAGCGATACTTTTTCCCAATGAACCGCCATCCCGGTTGACAACCGGTTCGCGAAAGAAAAAGGCTGTTATGAAATAGTTGACACCCATTGCCGCCATAGACATGTAGAACACAAAATCCCACGATTTCTGCATGAGCACTCCGGCAATGAAAGGACCGATAAACCCGCCGATATTAATCATCATATAGAAAATTCCAAACCCGATGGATGATGTTTCCTCTGTGGTATTTCGTGCTATCATGGCAGAAATTATCGGTTTGAACAGCGCACCGCCGACACAGGTCCAGATAAATGCGAAAAACATCCATCCGAAAGTGGTGAAAGTGCCAATCATATAGAAACCAGAAATATATACCGTAAATGAGAGGAAAAGAATACGCTTGTAGCCGACATTGTCGGCAATTGCGCCGGTGATTACCGGTAAAAAATAGAGCAGCATGGAACCCGTCCCCATGATTATTCCTTTTTGTGCCTGAGTAAGCCCGATTGCGCCCGTATCTTTGGAATTTACCAGATAGAGCGCAAAAGCCATGTAAAAACCGTACCATGCCCAACGCTCAAAAAGTTCAATGACGTTTGCCGCCCAAAATGTGGTGTTGTATTTTTTTATTACCGAAAAAAATCCCATTGCCTTTCATTTTTCAATTTGAAGGGCGAAAAGTAATAAATTAAGGGAACACAGAAAAGTTTAAAGAGAGCAACTCCCTTTGAAGTTCAAATTTATGGGAAGTTCTTCCGGATTTACGAAAATTTAAAATCTTCAAGGAAGATAGTCATCAAAATGATGGTCATTATGACTAAAAAAAGCAGAATAAAAAATCCGATTACCCCTATTTTAAAACCTCTCCTCACTTTTCTCCTTTTTGTGGTTGCAATAATATGCTCAATGGAACGAACAAGGTTTTCCGGCGCTTTTTCGTTTTTCATAATATAATCGGCAGCGCCTTGCTTCATAATATTCACCGCAGTTTCCACATCGTGGTGCCCGCTCAGAAATATGAAATCAGTTTCAGGATGCTCCTCTTTGATTTTCAGCATCAGTTCCGAACCGGTAATATTTTGAAAAAAATAGTCAAGAACAATGATGTCCGGTTTATTGTGCAGGGCTTTCAGGCACTCTTCGGGTGAATTGAAAGTCATTGTGTTCTTAATCTTCTTTTGCTGAAGATAGCCGACAAGCATGCTTTTGTAAACAGTACTGTCCTGAACAATGAAAATGAGTGGATTTTTAATTTTATTCATAGCTGTCCGGTTATTTATTTGATGCTCATAAAAGTACCAACTATTTTCTCACAAAGCAAGCAATTGAGGAACAAAATTTTTGAAGAAAAAGATGGTTGAAAAGGATTGGTGGGAGAGTTTGGGGTTTAGGCTTTGCGTAAAATATCCTAATGTTTTTGTCTTGAATCTTCTCCCCCAATCAGAACGGACTCATCCCCGGATTTTGAAACATTCCGTCCTGCGGTTGCCCGGTGTTGAGTTCCTGTTCGCGTGCTTCACGTGCTTTTTTCTCGGCTTCTTTTCTCTGCTGCTCTTCTAACTCCCTGTCGCGGATATTTTTGGTGAAAGTCAAATCGGTTTTCAGATTCCATTTCAGGTTGTTATCCCAGTTTGAGCGCACTCTGACAACCTCATTGATATAGGCAACCCTCTCAGGCTGAACTTTATCCTGAAAGCTGCCAAAATCCCATTTCCCGTTTCCGTTATCGTCAAAAACAATTTTTATTCTGTATTTTCCCGGAGCCACGTAGCTAAAGACTACGGTTTGATCGCTCTCAATACTCTGCTCCATAATCAATTCTTCCCTATCTGTGTTTTCGAGCAGCTGAACCAGCATATTTCCCTCCACGCCAGTCATTGAAAGATTTATGGTGCCGTAATGCTCTTCACTTTGGGTTTTAAACGTTGTGCTGAGCGCTTTGCTGGTAATTCCGTAAATATTTTCACTGGCTGCCGAGTCCACTTCAAGCGTATAGCTTGTTTCGCTCTCCCACTTGTATTCAAGTCTGTAAGTTCTCCATGCCAGCGTATCCTTTGAAAATTTCACCGGAAGCGGCTGTTTCAGGGTATCGTCTGCCAGATAAATAGCAAAAGCTGTTGAGTCAATTGATTTTAAGGGATTTGGCGAAGTGAGTAAAATATCCCTGTTCAAATCAAATGCCGATGTGCTCACGTCAGATACCCAGTTAAACTGCGGCGCCGGCTGCGGCTTGTCATCCTCGTCATCTTCATCTTCGCTGCGGGACTTTCTTCTTCGCTTGGAATCATCCTGCTTTTCGGCAAACTGCATTTCTACCGTATCCTTTTGAAGATAGAGCTGCTCCAGTGTATCAAGCTGAAAATAGGAAAGTTCCATTCGGATAGTTTCCTTTGCAGCCAGAGTGGTGTCGGCAATCCACAATGTGAGCGAATCATATTTAATGTTGGGTTCCAGCACATACCAGTCAGGAACAACCGTGTCAATAAGCTGAATATTAAATGTGTCGGCAACCGGCTCGTTGAAAACAAATGTGCACTGGAAGCGCGAATCTCTCTTTGTGGTTTTCACATACTGCTCAAAAATCTTCTCGGTAAACTGCCTCAGAAAAACCGGCTCGGGCAAAAAGATGATGTGCCCTTCAACAAGCAACGAATCCAGTCCCGAAACGGTTGTGTCGGTAAGTGCCACAAATTGGGCAGAAGGAACAATCAGTGAATCGTGAAATGCAATCTCTTCAGCGCCTTCATCATATTTCAGGTTGGTATTTTCATCATTCACGGAATAAATATGATAAGTTCCTTCGGCAAGATTATCAAAATAGAAAAGCCCTTCCTTGTCGGTCCGGGAGATATAGTTTGGGCGAACGGTGTAAATTGCCGAATCGTGCAGATTTTTGTGCAGCATCACCAAAGCGTTCTCCACAGGCTCCAGATTGAAGCTGTTAATCACTCTTCCCGCCACCCTGAGCGTATCTAACCAGTCGCTCGTACTGAAAACAAATCTAAGGTTTTCATAAGCATTTCGCTCATTGTTGTCAATGATAGAGTTCTTGAAATCAAGCGAATAGGTTACGCTGTCCTGCAGGTCTTCGTTGAAGCGCACAATCAGCGTTTTGGATTTAGTGAGAATTGTTGTTCGTTTTTCCAATGGGGGCGAAACCACCAGAATTTCCGACACCTGATCGGGAACGATGAATTCGTCAAAAGTGAGTCGCACTTCATTTCCCTTATAATTGAGCGCCTTGTATTTCGGATAGGTTCCCACCAGCACCGGCGGAATGGTATCCTTTGGTCCCCCTGTGGGCATTCCCTGATTTGCACATGACGAAATAATCACAATCCATGCAAATCCCGCCACAATAAAATATGGTAATTTATCAAGTATCTTCATCCTTTTCGAAAAAGCCCCACAAACATACAAATTCCTGCAAAGAAAGTAATTTCGTTTTAACGAAATAAAATTACAGAACCAACAGTTGATATTTTCGTTAATTTTGGGAAGAAACGCAATTTCTGGAAGAAATAGAGTAAATTGCGTCTGTTTCTAAAAGAAAAATTAATGGCAAAAAAGAATAAAAAGGAGCGCCGGAAGCTCAAGAAATCAGTTACTTTTAACAAAAAGAAGCTCAAAAACATCATTCTCTCAACACTTTATGAAGAACCCGGCAGGGTTGTAAATTATAAGCAGGTTTCTTCGTGGCTCGATATCAGGGATGATGAGAGCCGCCGTCTCATCAACGTTGTGCTTGAAGAGATGAAAGAAGACGGTTACCTTGAGCAGATTTCGCGCGGGAAGTTCCGGCTGAAGGCAAAAACCGGAAATGTGTGCGGAATTGTTGAGTTGCAGTCACAGGGATTTGCCTACATTATCAGCGATGAAATTGAGCGCCCGGTCAGGGTTTCGTCACGAAACCTGAACCATGCGATGGATGGCGATAAGGTGCGTGTGCATCTGTTTGCTCAGCGCAATAAGCACTATTATGAAGGTGAAGTAACGGATATTCTTGAACGCGCAAAATCTACGTTTGTGGGAACGGTGGAAATGTCGCGCAACTTTGCATTTTTTGTTCCTTCGGGTAAGGCGGGATTTGATATTTTCATTGCCAAAGAGAACCTGAAAGGCGCCAAAAACGGACAAAAAGCGATTGCCGAAATCATTGAATGGCCTCCCAAAGCACGTAGTCCGTTAGGCAAAATTGTTGACGTACTGGGAGATTCCGGAGATAATAACGCCGAAATGCATGCTATATTGGCTGAGTTTGAACTGCCCTACAAATTCCCGAAAAAAGTGGATAAAGCTGCCGAAAAAATCCCTTTTGATATTCCCTCCGAAGAATACGAAAAACGGCGCGATTTCCGTGAAGTTACAACGTTCACCATCGACCCCGCCGATGCCAAAGATTTTGACGATGCGCTTTCGGTGCGGAAACTCGAAAACGGAAACCGGGAGGTCGGCATTCACATTGCCGACGTAACCTATTATGTTACACCGAATTCGCTGATTGAAGCTGAAGCGAGAGAGCGTGCAACTTCCGTATATCTTGTTGACCGCGTGGTGCCTATGCTGCCGGAAAGATTGTCCAACGGCGTCTGCTCGCTGCGCCCGGGTGAAGATAAACTGTGCTTTTCGGCTGTTTTTGAAATAACACCGGACGCTAAGGTTGTCAACCAGTGGTTTGGGAAAACGGTAATTCGCTCCGATTTCCGGTTTTCTTATGAAGAGGCACAGGAAATTATTGAAACAGGTGAAGGAAAATTTTCCGAAGAGATGCTGAATTTGAACGAATTAGCAGAAAAACTGCGCGCACTCCGCTTCAAAAACGGCTCCATCGCTTTTGAACGTGTGGAAGTCAAGTTTAATCTGGATGAAAACGGGAAGCCGCTTTCGGTCTATTTTCAGGAAAACAAAGAGGCAAACCACCTGATTGAGGAGTTTATGTTGCTGGCTAACAAAAGAGTGGCTGAGTTTATCGGAAAAGCCAAAGGGCGAAAAAAGCCAAAAACTTTTGTTTACAGAATTCACGACAAGCCCGACCCCGATAAATTGGAAGTTTTTAACACATTCATCAACAAGTTCGGTTACGGCATACAACTGCAAAGTCCCAAAGCCATTGCCGGTTCCATGAATCGCCTGCTCAATCATGTGCAGGGAAAAGCCGAGCAAAACATGGTTGAAACCTTAGCCATCCGGACGATGGCAAAAGCCGAATATTCTACGCGAAATATTGGGCACTACGGATTAGCTTTTGATTTTTATTCCCACTTCACTTCTCCCATCCGTCGCTATCCTGACATGATGGCGCACCGGCTGTTGGAACGGTATCTGGGCGATGGACGCTCTGCAAATGAACAGGGCATTGAAGAACTTTGCAGGCACGCTTCTGACATGGAAACCCGCGCATTCAATGCCGAGCGGTCGTCGATAAAGTATAAGCAGGTGGAATTTATGCAGGACCAGATTGGCAAAGAGTTTCCGGGTGTTATTTCGGGAATCACCGACTGGGGAATTTACGTGGAATTAGAAAATAAAATTGAAGGCATGATTCCCATCCGCGAGCTGGATGACGATTTCTATATTTTTGATGAAAAAAACTTTGCGCTCGTCGGGCGGCACAACCAAAAGAAATACCAGCTGGGCGACAACATCAACATCAAAATATGGCGCACTAACTTAGAGAAAAAGCAACTCGATTTTCGTCTTGCAGATACAATTAATGAAGAAGTTTCCGAAATTCAAATCAACAAAAGATACTAACTGCGCCCCTGAAAAAGCTCACTAAAATCACGAGTGTATAAAAGTTCAAACGAAACTGATGGTTTTTAATTTTTCAGGATTTTTGGGAACAACATTTTGGAATACCCGGTTGAATTATGAAACAGTTCGCTGTTTGCGGCGTGCCACTGCTCCCCATTTCAAAAAAGGCTGTCCATCGTTTGACGAACAGCCTTTTTTAGCTTAATAATTCTTTAGCGTTTAAAAGAAATAGCGGATGCCAAACTGGAGTCTCCAGGTTTGGGTTGTTACGTCATTATAATGTGTATATATTTCAGAAACCTTTTCAGGTGAAAAGAATGAGAAATATGGTACGTTATCATCGGCAGTACCACTAATACCATCTTGATTTACACCTTCAAATCTGAGAATCTGCCCCTTATTCGCCGCGGAAATCATCTGTTTGTTTACACCCCAGGTGTTTTTTAACATATTGCCAAAATTAAGAATGTCAAAACTCACCTGCAGTGTGTTTACTGTATTACCTGTCCTGACATTAAGATTTTGCGCCAAACGCAGATCAAAACGATGAACCAAAGGCGCATAAGCAGCGTAAGCATCAGCATACTGACCTTTGTGTTTACTTAGATATTTATCTTTTTCCACAAAATCCCAGAAACGATCTGCATCACCCTGTGTTGCCCATTGAATTTCATCTTTTGTTTTAGGAATATAAATCAAGTCCTGATTAATACCATCTCCATTCATGTCATTTGAGTAAGTGTAGCTGTAGCGATTTGGAGAGTATGCCTGATAAAACAATCCTATCTCAGTAGATGTCCATCCATTTAAGTAGTCCAGACTATAATTTAAAGCTGCAATAAATCTATCCGGTACAACGTATTGCGACCATTGAGTATCATTAAAATTAGGTCCTCCAATAGTAGGAAGCCCTTGCCATGCAGAAGTTGCATTTGAACCGGGCATACCGCTTATTTCATAAGATGCAGTACGCGTGTAAGCAGCCATCAGGTTCAGGTCTTTAACCGGTTCTGCATTAATTGTAATATTACCCGTGTAGCCATATCCCTGATTAGTGTTTGTTAAAACGCCAAGTACACCAACATTCTTTCTGTGACTTTCATCATAAGCAACATTATTGGCGTAATAATTATAATTAGCCGGATAAGAAAAACGATCATCCGGACCGTCAAATCTTCTGTAACCATTTGCTTCAGTCTGATCCTTAATGTTATAGTTAAGCAAACGAATATCATTGATATATTTTGTAAACATACCTTCAATTGTTACAGACAATGGGAATGATGTTGGTAATCTGTAATCGACCGCAAAAGATGATTTCCATACTTGTGGCATTTTGAAATCCTTATCAACACCAGCCATGTTGCTTTGAAGGGTTCCTTCGGCAGGAGAAATTGTGGTTTTCAAACCTAATGCATCAATCATATCTTTTACGTCAGTTAACAAAAGTCCATCTTTATAAAGATTGTCCAATTTAGGATCACGACTTTTTACCTCTCCAACTTCTGCTAATTCAGCTTTAACATCATCATCCGAAGATCCATAATATTGTGTATATATTTGATTACTTGCACCTTGAATCATGCCGGAGTTTTGTGGCATATTAGTGAAGAATACCAGAGGAATACGTCCGGTAAACAGGCCTGTTCCACCTCTTAGAATAAGTGTTTTATCCTGATTTACATCCCAGGTAAAACCAATTCGTGGTGAAAATTGGATTTTAGTAGAGGGCCATTGTCCTGTATCTACTTTTTTCCCGCCAAAGTCAAGATCATACAATGCCTGATTTCGCATAATATCGTTTAGAAATAGGGTATTGTCAACGCGAAGTCCGTATGTAAGTTTCAGGTTGTCTGAAAGGTTCCATTCATCCTGTGCATAAGCAGCTAATTGTCCAAAAATAACCCTGCCGGCAGGTTTTTCTTCTCCGTCGTAACCATAGGTAAGTGCAAAAGCTTCAGGAGCGTTATTATTTAC
Organism: uncultured Mariniphaga sp.; assembly: GCA_964398855.1. Classification (GTDB taxonomy): domain Bacteria; phylum Bacteroidota; class Bacteroidia; order Bacteroidales; family Prolixibacteraceae; genus Mariniphaga. Next base: position 71,204 of record CAYNOQ010000001.1, read on the forward strand.
GAAGTCCGAGAAGCTGAAAAAGCGATAATAACCCGTACCGTTACGCATATATGAGTTGTGAGCCATTTGCTGTTCGTAGCTTATACCTGCGGTTATTTTATGATTTGCCGCATAATAGGTAAAGTTGTCCGTAATACTCAAAATGTTGTTCATAACACCATTATTCCAGGTGAAAAGTTCATAACCGGCACTCATGTACGGTTTGAAGTTTATGTTGTTATAAGGATCTTCACCAGCTGCAAGGACATCATCGCCATTCATAATATCAATATGTGGAAAAGGCGATGACTTACTGCCACGCTGATCATTGATATTAGTGAAAGTGAAAAGAAGCTGATTGCTTATATTATCAGTCAGGCGGGAATTTAATTCGGCGCTTAATGATTTAACAACATTTCCCTGTGAATAAGTATTGTTCATAAAAGCCATTCCGTCAACTCCTATTCTGTCAGTACCATTTAATCTGTATCCTGTATCAGCAGAGTTGCCGTTTGGTGGTGTCCAATTATCATTTTTGGTATAGTTATAACGCAGGCTAAGTCTGTGAATCTCGTTGATATTCCAATCCAAACGACCCAAATACTTTAAGTTTGATACTCCTCCCGGAAAATCGGTAGAAGATCCTGTGTTATATCCGTATCGCTCTTTCAGAAGTTGAGAAAACTCATCCATATCCGATTGTCTTGCATGGGAAATAAATTCATCTCCTTTGGCAACGCCGTCTTTGGAAGCACGAAATTTAGAAATCTGAGCAGGACTATCAACAAATTCAATATTGCCAAAAAAGAAAAGCCTGTCTTTTATGATTGGACCTCCCAGAGTTGCACCGTAGGTAGTTTTTCCCTCTTTTGCCCTTTCACCTTCGGGTGAAAAATCGCCAATTGTATTCCCTCTCATGTTCTGATTATTCACATAAGTATAAGCAGAACCTTTGAATGTATTTGTTCCGGATTTCGTTATAGCATTAATGCCACCGCCAATAAAATTTGATTGGCGAACATCAAACGGTGCAACAACTACCTGAATCTCTTCAATTGCATCTAACGAAATAGGATTACCTCCGCCGGGAAGACTTGAGCTTAACCCAAAGTTGTTATTAAAATTAGAACCATCCACGGTAAAGTTACTTGATCTGCCATCTCTACCGGCAAAGCTCATTCCGTTAGCATAGGGCGAAAGGCTGGCTATATCGGAAATGCTGCGGTTAATGGTGGGTATGGCTTTCATCTGTTCGTTGGAGATATTGGTGGATGGCCCGGTTTTTTCAGTTTGAAAAGCCGAAGCTTTTCTACCCACAACCAGTACTTCACCCACATCCACGGTGCTTTCTTCCAGATTAACGTTCAGTACAAACGCTTCTCCCAACAGCAGTCTTATATCGGTGTAAGTCTTTTTTGCAAAACCCACAAAAGAAACTTCCACTTTATAGGGTCCGCCCGGGCGCATCCCCTGAAGGTTATACCGTCCTTCAGTATTGGTAATTGTTCCGTACTGTGTCCCCGACGGTTCATGAATGGCAATGATTGTTGCCCCGGGAAGCCTCTCCTGCTGGTCGCCGGTAACTACTCCGTTCATCGCCGATGTAGTGATTTGAGCAAATCCGGAGTTGGCTAAAAAAAGGAGAAAGCAAAACACAAAACCTGCTCGTAATAATTTGGTCATCATAATTGTAGATTTTAAAATTAATGTTTCTTGAATTGTTTTTGAATTATGAACTGAGAGAATATTTTGAAATTAAAAAGTTAAATATGAAGTAAAACATCTGTTCTCCAAACTTGTGGCTATCATAAAAACCATAGTTAATCTGAATCAATTTCTCAAATGTTAAAAATACAAAAATAATGATTGCAATGAATTATTTTCCTGTTTTTTGTGGCTGAAAATTTCTCATTTAAAAGTCGGGACAAGTTAATCTCACATTATCAGATGAAATGCCGGGAAAAGTTTCTTTTTAAAAAATACTGTCTGTTTCCCAAAAATTAAATTTTCATCTCCCGGGCAGTTTCAAAAGCTAACGATGAAATGTGTTGCTTTTCAACATTTGTGGCTGCTTTGAAAATGAATTCCTATTTTTGTGCTTTGTTGATTTAAACAGAAAATTTCATGAAAAATAATGATAAACTACCTGCCGTATTAGGCTTTGGGAATGCACTTGTAGATGTGATACATGCGCTCGAAAATGACGATATACTTGCCGGATTTGGTCTGCCGCGCGGGAGCATGACTCTTGTGGATGACAAGCTTTCTGAAAAAATATACAGTTCTGTTGGAAATGTTCGCCGGCAAATGACCACCGGCGGTTCGGCAGCCAACACTATTCATTCGTTGGCATCGCTTGGTGCGCCCTGCGGATACTTAGGAAAAATCGGAACCGATGAGCTGGGAAAAATCTTCCGGGAAGAGTTTGAGCAAAAACAGGTTAAAACCCACCTGCTGCTGAGCGAAAAACCCACGGGCAGGGTGATGGCATTAGTCAGTCCCGACTCGGAACGGACAATGGCTACCTATCTCGGAGCTGCTGCCGATATGAAACCGGAAGAGTTGACTTCTATAATTTTTTCAGGATATTCCATTCTCTATATTGAGGGCTATCTGGTTCAGGATCACCGTCTGATTGAAAGAGCGATTGATCTGGCACGCAGCAACGAACTGAAAGTTGCAGTGGATTTATCCAGCTACAATATTGTTGAAGAAAATCTTGATTTTTTGAAAAACTTGGTTGCTCAGAAAATCGACATCGTCTTTGCAAACGAAGAAGAAGCATTCGCTTTTACCGGAAAAAACCCGGATGAGGCGTTGCAGGAGATTGCTTCAATGTGTGAGCTTGCCATTGTAAAAATTGGTAAGGAAGGCTCGTTGGTGCAAAAGGGAGCCGAAAAAGTAAAAATTGATGCCATTCCAGCCACGGCTGTTGATACCACAGGTGCAGGCGACAGCTATGCCGCCGGATTTCTCTACGGATTAGTAAATAATTTCAGTCTCGGAAAGAGCGGACGCATCGCTTCGCTGCTGTCCGGGAAAGCGGTTGAAGTGATGGGAGCTAAAATTCCGCAGGAAATTTGGACTGAAATTTTAAAAACAGTGAAGGAGATGGATTAAAAAAGTCCGTGAATCTCGGCATTTATTTTATCAATGATAGCGCTCAGGTCTTCGGGTCGGGATGTAAAGTCAAGCTTATCTACATTGATAATCAACATCTTCCCTTTTGTGTAGCCCGATATCCAGTTTTCATAACGCTCATTCAGTTGTTTCAGGTAATCGATCCGGATTGAACTTTCAAATGCACGACCCCTTTTCTGAATCTGATTCACCAGAGTCGGAACGGAAGCACGAAGATAAATGAGCAGATCCAATGGCTGGATGAAACCTGACATAAGATCAAAAAGTGCTTTGTAATTTTTAAAATCGCGGGTACTCATCAGCCCCATACTATGCAGGTTGGGTGCAAAAATTTCAGAATCTTCATAAATTGTACGGTCCTGAATCACCGTCTTTTTTGACTCCCTGATGTTGATAATCTGTTTGAACCGGGAATTGAGAAAATAAATTTGGAGATTAAATGACCAGCGTTGCATATCGTTGTAAAAATCGTTCAGATATGGATTTTCATCAACCTCCTCAAAATGGGGTGTCCAATTGTAATGTTTTGCAAGCAACTCTGTTAAAGTAGTTTTTCCTGCTCCAATATTTCCTGCAACAGCTATATGCATAGTTTTTAATTTAATTTCCGAATCTATAATTTTTTTTGATCTATTCGCCTAAAAGCTTCAGGAGATTATCAAGATATTTCCTGTCGTTTGACAATCTGGGAATTTTATTCTGCCCTCCTGTTTTACCCCGCTTTTTCATCCATTTATAAAAAGTATCCTTTGGCGCAACAATTAGATACAGCCTTTCCAAAGTAAGGTTTTTATATCGTTTGGCTTCATAGTCGGAGTTGAGTTCCTGAAGACTTTTGTCCAGAATATCAGCAAATTCATCCACATTTTGCGGCAGTTTTTCAAATTCGATAATCCATTGGTGCGCCCCTTTCCGGTTATCATCCATATAAACAGGTCCTGCCGTGTATTCATTCACGATTGCGCCCGTTTTCCGGCATGCCCTGAGCAAAGCTCTTTCGGCATTGTCAATGATTATCTCCTCGCCAAAAGCATTGATGAAATGCTTTGTTCTTCCCGTAATTTTTATTTTAAAAGGGTGCCGGGACGTAAATTTCACCGTGTCGCCAATAATATACCGCCATAAACCGGCATTGGTGGAAATAACCATTGCATAATTTTTATCTAACTCCACCTCATTGAGCGTTAGCGCTATAGGGTTGTCCTTTCCAAACTCTTCCATGGGAATAAATTCATAATAGACTCCGTAATCAAGCATAAGTAACATATCGTCTGAAGCCGGGTCGTCCTGAATTGCAAAGAATCCTTCCGAAGCGTTGTAGGTTTCCATATAGTGCATATTTTCCGATGGGATAAGCTTTTTGAACTGCTCCCTGTAAGGCTCAAAATTCACCCCGCCGTGGGTAAATATTTCCAGTTTTGGCCAAACTTCCAGAATGTTGCTTTTCCCTGTTTTTTCAAGAATCCGTTTCAACAGCACCAGATTCCACGAAGGAACGCCCGCCAGAGAAGTTACATTCTGATCGAGCGAAGTTTCAATTATCCGCTCAATTTTCTCCTCAAACTCCTCTATCAAAGCAATTTCAGCCGGTGGAATACGGATAAAGTCTGTCCAGAAAGGAACATTTTCAATGAGGATTGCCGAAAGATCACCATAGTAGGAATTGTTGCTGAAGTTATTCATTTTGTGACTTCCCCCTAAGGTTAGTGTCTTGCCATACAATACTTTGGTTTCCGGATAGTTTCTAATGTAAATGGCAAAAACATCCTTAGGACCGCGCAGATGGCAATCTTCTAAAGCATCTTTTGTAACAGGAATAAACTTGCTCTTTTCGCTTGTTGTTCCCGATGATTTGGCAAACCACCTCACTTCGCCGGGCCACAGCAAATCGGTTTCTCCATTGCGCAGCCGGTCAATCCAGGGACGAATATCGTCGTAAGTTTGCAAAGGCAGCGTTTCCTGAAATTCCTGCACGGAATTAATCTTGTCGAAATTATATTTTTCACCCCACACGGTCTCCCGCGCACGGCGGATAAGCTCAAGGAGCGTTTCCATCTGAATATCAACAGGATGCTCACGATACAGTTGTATCTGATAGTTTCTTTTAAAATTTATCCAATTTATAACCGAATTTAGTAATGTCATTTTTCTGAGATTAGCGCCCAAAGTTAGGAATAATTTATAGTGATAAAACAGTGCCGGTCTGTTTTGTTTCTCCAAGGGAAAGCACAGCCTCCGCAGCTGCTCTGCAACTGAAAAATGTGTAAAAAAAGGGGTATATGTTAACGATATACCCCGGATTATTTACGCCGCGATGTGGGAAAATTCCTCTTCCAGAACATCGGGATACACATCTTTGAAATTTTTAAAACACCAATCGTGCAATTTTTGAACATCAGCAGGATCTACCCAACGAATACACTTTGCCAATTCCTTTCTGAAAAGTTCCTTGCTGAAGCTCACTTTTGGTAAAATAACTTTTGCGTAATCAAGCATGGGCTGTAAAGTTAAAATTATACGATTTCGTCATTAAGATAACTCTTAAAAACCGATTGCCTTATATTCAAATCCTATGTTTAACAATCATTAACATAAGTTTTGGGTCGAAAACAGGCTATCCCGCTGACTTCATGCCTGTTGCTTTTTATTGGTTAAAATTCGTAAAAGGAATATATTTTGCCGATTTTGTTTCAATTTTCGGGATAAGGGCTATTTGTTTTATCTTTGAAAATATTTTGAAGTGAGATGGGTAAAATAAAGGAAAAACTACTCAGCAAAATTGATAGTCCGGCAGATTTAAAAAAATTGAAACCAGATCAACTCCCCCGGGTTTGCGACGAACTTCGGGAATTTATCATTGATGCAGTTTCAACCAATCCGGGTCATTTTGGTGCAAGTCTCGGTGTTGTGGAACTCACCGTTGCCCTGCATTATGTCTACAATACTCCCTACGATCTCTTAGTCTGGGATGTCGGGCATCAGGCTTATGGGCACAAAATACTGACCGGTCGCCGCGATGCTTTCCATACCAACCGTAAGTTGCATGGAATCAGTGGTTTCCCAAGTCGTAGCGAAAGCGAATATGACGCTTTTGGCACCGGACATTCGTCAACTTCAATCTCTGCTGCATACGGAATGGCAGTGGCTTCCGCACTGAAAAATGAGAAAGACCGTAAATTTGTAGCCGTTATCGGCGATGGAGCCATAACCGGCGGAATGGCATTTGAAGCCCTGAACAATGCCGGAACCGGAAAAGCTGATCTGTTAGTGATTCTCAACGATAATAATATGGCTATTGACCCCAATGCCGGAATTATCGGACAATATCTTTTAGGCATCTCAAAATCACAAACCTACAACAAGGTAAAAACAAAAATCTGGGACGGATTGGGGAAACTTGACGGTTTGGGAAAGAGCACCCGGAAGCTTATTCAGAAAAACCAGCACGCACTGAAAAATATGCTGCTTAAAGGAAATAACCTTTTTGAAGCTTACGAATTCAGATATTTCGGTCCGGTGAACGGGCACGATGTCGGCTACCTGACTGAAGTTTTGCAGGATTTAAAAAAGATTCCCGGACCCAAGCTGCTTCACGTTGTAACAAAAAAGGGGAAAGGATTTCCGCAGGCAGAGCAGAATCAGACCAAATATCATGCACCCGGACTGTTTGATAAAGAGACCGGGGAGATTTATCCTGCGAATTGTTCGGATGAGCAGGCGCCCCGCCTACAGGATGTTTTTGGTAAAACTTTGGTTGAATTGGCTGAAATGAACGATAAAATTGTGGGCATCACTCCCGCCATGCCAACGGGCTGTTCCATGAACCTGCTTTTTGAAAAAATGCCGCACAGGGCTTTTGATGTGGGAATTGCCGAGCAGCACGCCGTAACATTTTCGGCAGGTCTTGCCACACAGGGAATTATTCCGTTTTGTAATATCTACTCCACCTTTATTCAGCGTGCATACGATCAGGTTATTCACGATGTTGCCATCCAAAGGCTTCCGGTTGTTTTTTGCATTGATCGCGGCGGACTTGTAGGCGAAGACGGGCAAACCCATCACGGAATTTTCGATATCGCCTTTATGCGGTCAATTCCAAACATGATTGTTTCTGCTCCAATGGACGAAACAGATTTGAGAAACCTGATGTACACCGCCCAGTTAGAGCACATAAAGCAACCGTTTTCCATCCGCTATCCCAGAGGTTGCGGCGTAAGTCCCGACTGGGAACAGCCTTTTCGGGAAATTGAAATAGGAAAAGGCAGGCAGCTGAGCGATGGAGATGATGTTGCAATCCTGACTATCGGGAAATCAGGAATATTTGCACAAAATGCCGTTAAAAAACTTGCCGGAGAAGGAATTTCAGCTGCTCATTTCGATCTCAGGTTTGTCAAACCGCTTGATGAAGAGATGCTTGAGAAGATTTTTGGAAAATTCAGTAAAATCATCACGGTGGAAGACGGAACCGCAAAAGGGGGTTTTGGCAGCGCCGTTATGGAGTTTATGGCTGAAAAAGGTTTTTCTTCCCGGATGAAAATTGTAGGTATCCCGGATAAATTTATCGAACACGGCTCGCTTGAAGAGCTTTATGCATTGTGCGGAATTGATGAAGAAGGAATAATCCGTACAGTTAAAGAAATGGTTGAAAACAAATAATATTTATACCTTTCTTCCGTTTTCAGAAATGAACTAAAAAATCTCACCTTGGATATTTATCTGAAAAGAAAGCGCGGAAAGATTTTGCTGCTGGCTGTGGCAGTATTAATCGGTGTTGCTTCGCTGCTCTATACCAACTGGCTGACCGGAAAGATGGCAAACGAAGAGCAGAAGAAGGTGGAACTGTGGGCGCAGGCAACCAAACGCCTTGCAGAAAGCGGAATTCAGAACAGCAGTCAGGCGGGAATGGAACAGCTGAACACTGCCTATCTCACTCTGATTCAGGCTATCCTTGAGCAAAATACTACAATTCCCGTTCTGATCGTTGACCCCGACGGCAAATTCAATAACGAAGCAAACATCAGTTTCAGTGAAGCCAGAAGAGAGCAGGTGCTCACTAACGAGTTGGAAAAAATGAAAACCCATGCCGAACCTATCCGCATTGTGCTATCGGATGAAGAAGATGACTATCTTCTGCTCTACTATCGCGAGTCAAATATTCTTCGTAATCTTCGCTATTATCCTTTCGTTCAGCTGTTTGTGATCATGGTTTTCATTATTGCAGCCTACTCGGCTTTCAATGCAACCCAGCGCGCAGAGCAAAATCAGGTTTGGGTAGGCATGTCAAAAGAGACTGCACACCAGTTGGGAACACCGATATCCTCGCTGATGGCATGGATTGAAATACTTAAATTACAGGATGTTGAGGCTTCAATTGTGAAAGAGTTTGAAGAAGACACCAAACGGCTTGAAAAAATTACCGAGCGTTTTTCAAAAATCGGTTCGAAACCTGAACTTTCACCAACAAGCCTGAAAGAGGTAATCAATTCAACAATAGGTTATCTGGAAACTCGCTCTTCCCACAAAGTTAAGTTTGAAAAAACATTTGACGAAGAAAATGATTTATTCATTCCGCTCAATGCAGCTCTTTTTTCATGGGTGATTGAAAATATCTGCAAAAATGCCATTGACGCAATGGATAACAGCGGAATCATTCGTGTTGAATTGGAGGAAAAGGAAAATTCAGTCATTTTAGACATCACCGATACCGGCAAAGGTGTGCCCAAATCGCAGTTTAAAACAATTTTTCACCCCGGTTTTTCTACAAAAAAACGAGGCTGGGGATTGGGACTTTCTTTAGCCAAACGCATTGTGGAAAACTACCATCAGGGAAAAATCTTCATCAAATGGTCTGAAATAGGCAAAGGAACCACATTTCGCATGGTGTTGAAAAAGTAAGCGAAATGCTTCCTGAAATGTTTATTTTTATTCCGGAAACCGGATTTTAAAGTTTTCCCAATAGCTTCAATTCTTGCTTGCAAGAGACTGGTAGTCAGTGAGTTTAAAAATGAAATTAACAGTAGATTCCCAATTGTGAATATCTATCTGCAAAATGAGTTAAACAAAACAGATTGATTCCTTATTTTTACAAATTAAGAAACAATATAAAAAATGAAACAATATTTACAACTTTTAGATACCATTTTGGAAAATGGCACAGAAAAAGGAGACCGCACAGGCACAGGCACCATCAGCGTTTTCGGCCATCAGATGCGCTTTGATCTGAGTAAGGGATTTCCGGTAATCACCACAAAAAAACTGCATCTCAAATCAATTATTCATGAGTTGCTCTGGTTTTTAGCCGGTGACACCAACGTAAAATATCTGCAGGAAAACGGCGTGCGTATCTGGAATGAGTGGGCAGACGAAGACGGCAACCTTGGACATATCTACGGATACCAGTGGCGTAGCTGGCCCGCTCCCGATGGCAGACACATCGATCAGATCAGCCAGGTGGTTGATTCCATTAAAAATAATCCTAATTCGCGGCGGCATATTGTCAGCGCATGGAATGTGGGGGAATTAGACAAAATGAACCTTCCGCCCTGCCATCTCCTGTTTCAGTTTTATGTAGCCGGTGGAAAACTCTCCTGCCAGCTTTACCAGCGCAGCGCCGATGTTTTTTTGGGTGTGCCCTTCAATATCGCTTCCTATGCCCTGCTGACGCTGATGATGGCACAGGTAACCGGACTGAAACCGGGCGATTTTGTGCACACACTCGGAGATGTGCACATCTATTCCAACCACATTGAACAGGTGAAACTTCAGCTTACCCGCCAGCCCTTTCCTCTGCCGAAAATGAAAATCAACCCGGCAGTTAAAAATATTTTCGACTTCAAATTTGATGATTTTGAGCTGATTGGCTATGAAGCACATCCGCATATCAAAGGGAAAGTTGCAGTTTGAAATTCACAACAGAAACAGAGCCGGACGCTCATTGATTTCTCTAATAAAAGCGATGCAGTCTCTTTTCAATCAAATTCTTAAAGCAGAACATGACACATAAAAATATATCCATCATCGTTGCAGTTGCAAGCAATTTTGCCATCGGAAAAAACAACGATTTGCTCTTTCACCTTCCCAACGATTTGAAGCGTTTCAAAAAAATCACTACCGGAAAAACTCTGATAATGGGAAGAAACACTCTGCTTTCGCTGCCTAAATGGCCTCTTCCAAACCGCAGGCATATTGTAATCAGCGACAAGCCCGATGATGTTTTTCCGGGATGCGAAGTGGTTTTTTCCATTGATGAAGCGCTTGAAAAAGTAAAAGCTGAAAAAGAAGCATTTGTTATCGGCGGCGGAATGGTTTACAGACAGTTTTATCCGGTTGCCGCAAAATTATACTTAACCCTTGTGCACAAGGATTTTGAAGCTGATGTGTTTTTCCCGAAAATCGATTTCACAGAATGGGAAGAGCATTCTCGTGAAGATTTGTATGATGAAAAGAACGAGTTTCACTATTCGTATATCAATCTAACACGAAAAGAAGTGACGGATTGATTTCCATTTCCAATTTGAACGAATCCATCCCTTTCAGGATGGAAACGGAAGAGTTGGCAGGTTGATAATTTTTAAAGAATGTCTTGCAAATAACATCATGCCTTTTATTATTGAGGATGATCACAAGTATTTTTACTACAGGGGCTTATCCGAATATACAAAAGTAAAGGATTATTTGGTGGATACCTGTCTCTCAGCCCAGGATAATTACAGTAAAACAGTAGCCTATTTTTTATCTAAATGAGAAAAAAGCCAGCGAAAACCGATAATTGTACTATATGTTACAATTATTGCTTTCAGCTCTTCCTATCTTTAATCCCTAAATATTTTTTGCCAAAATATTGATTTTAAACCTTTGCGATTTATATATGTCGATGAGATTAGGTATTTTAGCGCTATAATCAACTTTAAAAAAATCGATGATGGACCGACGAAATTTCTTAAAAGCGGCAGCGCTGACCGGCGCTGCAATTACCGCAGTCAAAGATGCCGAGGCGATGAGCATTCTGACTCAGTCCTTTCAGAAAAAAAGCGAAACATCCGCATACGATTTGGTAGCAGTTATGGGGGGTGAGCCGGAAGTGATGTTCAAAAAGGCAATTGAGGAGATGGGGGGAATGAAAAAATTTATCAGCAGCGGCGATAAAGTGTGTGTGAAACCCAACATCGGGTGGGATAAAACACCTGAAATGGGAGCCAACACCAATCCGAAACTAATTGTTGAAATCATCAGACAATGCTTTGAAGCCGGGGCAAAAGAGGTTACCGTTTTCGACCACACCTGCGACGACTGGATTAAATGTTACGCAAACAGCGGAATTGAAGAGGCAGCCAAAGCAGCCGGAGCGAAAGTTGTTCCTGCACATCAGGAGTCCTACTACAAACCGGTTTCCCTGCCAAAAGGCAAAAGTCTGAAAGAGGCAAAAATTCATCAGGCAATTGTGGATGCCGACAAGTGGATTAATGTGCCGGTTCTTAAAAATCACGGTGGTGCACAGCTCACCATTTCCATGAAAAACTATATGGGAATTGTCTGGGACAGAGGATATTTTCATGCAAATGACTTGCAGCAGTGCATTGCAGATGTCTGTACGTATGAGAAGCGCCCGGTTCTCAATGTGGTGGATGCCTACCGGATGATGAAAACCAGTGGTCCCAGAGGAAAATCCGAAGCTGACGTGGTGCTCTCCAAAGGACTTTTCATCTCGCAGGACATTGTAGCCGTGGACACCGCAGCCGCCAATTTCTTCAACCAGGCGCGAGAGATGCCGCTTGACAAGGTAACTCATCTGGCGAAAGGGCAGGAGCTGGGAATCGGAACCATGCAGTTGGATAAACTGAATATCAGGAGAGTAAGGATTTAAACGCCAGCAGAAAGTTATCCGGATTACCGAATCTCCAATTTGCTGTGATTCACCGGTTTGCTCTGCCCGGACTTTTAATTCGAAATTTCCGCCTCTCCTTTTCAGATAAAACTGAACGTTATGCTTAAAAAAATCAGAATTGCCGTTTCTGTTATATTTTTTTCACTTATCACCCTTTATTTTCTTGATTTTGCCGGTTTTCTGCCTGAAAAAATGAGCATTTTAGCCGATATTCAATTTGTTCCGGCATTACTTGCACTCAACGGAACGATATTACTTATACTGACCCTGTTAACGCTGCTCTTCGGAAGAATATACTGCTCATCTGTCTGCCCTTTGGGTGTTTTTCAGGATATTGCTGCCCGGATTTCAAAAAAATTTGGCAAAAGAAAAAGATACACGTACAGTAAGACTAAAACAGCACTTCGCCTGACGGTTTTAGGCGTGGCAATTTTGGCTTTTTTCGCCGGAATTTCCATTTTGCCGGGCTTGCTTGACCCTTACGGTGCTTACGGCAGAATAGTTACGCATCTTTTCAGACCGCTCTATTTAGCCGGAAACAATGTACTGGCTTCAGTTTTTTCGGCATTTGACATCTACAGATTTTACCATGTCAGCATTTACTCCCTTGGATTTTTATCAATCGCAATCGCCTTGCTGACTTTTCTGCTGATCGGATTTTTAGCGTGGAAGCATGGAAGAACATACTGCAACACCATCTGTCCTGTCGGTACAATCCTTGGATTTCTGAGCAAATTTTCCCTTTTCAGGGTACAGTTTGTGGATGAAAAATGCAATTTGTGCGGTTTATGCACTATGAAGTGCAAAGCATCCTGTATCGACTCAAAAAATAAAACTGTTGATTATGAGCGCTGTGTTGTCTGCTTCAATTGTATTGAAGCCTGCAACCGCGATGCGATGAAATATACCATTCTGGGGCGAAAAAGAATATCCGGGGAAAAGCCTGCTCAGATTTTGGAAAATACCGAAAAATCCAATCAAAATGGAGAATCGAGACGGCGTTTTCTGCTTGCGGTGCTGATGTCAGGAGTGGCTGCCGGAAAGCTGTTTGCACAGAAAATTGCCGAGCCGCTTTTGCCCAAACGGGAACTGAAACGGCAAACTCCGGTTGCACCGCCCGGAGCGCTGAACTTTGAACGCTTCCGGGGAAAATGCATCTCCTGCCATCTTTGTGTCAGCAAATGCCCGTCTCATGTTATCAAACCTGCTTTTCTTGAATACGGAGTGAGCGGAATGATGCAGCCAAAACTCTATTTCGACCACGGATTCTGCAACTACGACTGTACGGTTTGCTGCGACGTTTGCCCCACCGATGCGCTGACCAAACTGACCATGGAAGAGAAACACCACACCCAGATGGGACAGGTGAATTTTATTCTGGAAAACTGTATTGTCTATTATGACGAAACAAGCTGCGGCGCATGTTCAGAGCACTGTCCGACTCAGGCGGTGCGCATGGTTCCGTACAAAGATGAACTGACCATTCCGGAAATTGAACCGGAAATTTGCGTGGGTTGCGGCGGTTGTGAATATGCCTGTCCGGCAATTCCCTATAAGGCAATTTTTGTGGAAGGGTTAACCGCTCACAATATTATTGAATTGGAACACGAAGAAGCAGAAGATATCACCATTGATGATTTCGGATTCTGATGCTTCGTGCTCCGTTGTTTCAAAATTTAAAAATCGAAAAGCTATTCCTGCGGGATGGCCTCTTCAAGCGGTTCTGCCAAACTTAATCTTTTCTCAGCCGCTTTTTTACAGGTGAGACAAAGTTCCGAGTCGCCGATTTTTCGCTCTTCCCATGCTTCTTTCACCGTTCCGCTGAACTGCTCTCTTCCGCGGATGTGCTGGCAGTCGGAATCCAGATGGTATTTGTTCCCTTTGGTAGTCCAGTAAACCAGATCAACGCCGTTGTTCAGCGCCCTAATGGCATCTGTCTGCGCATTGATTTGCTCGGTATATTTTTCGATTGAAGCCGGATTGAAGTCAATTCCGGTTATTCCGGCTACCAACAGGGCAACAACCGCAACTGCTCCTGCAATGCCCTTTGTTTTTCCGTCAATGTCCTTATTCAGAAAAATCAAAAGAACCAGAGGGAGAAATGCCAGAACTGCGATAATTGCACCCAACTGATTCTGTACAAAGAACCTGAACTTCTCCTTTTCAGATGCAGGGTCAAGGCGATTTGATTTTTTCCAGAGTACATTCCCCAAAATTGCCAGCGCCAAAATCACAACAATCGCAACAACTAACCAAACCAATGTTTCATTGCTGATTAATTTCAGGATTGCAAAAACTTCACCGGCGATGGCAATCAGCCACGCCAAAATGGCAAACAAGCGAAGCTGTTTTGCTTTGCCTTTTGCTTCATCACTTGCTACAAACTGCTTTTTTTCATTCATAATAATCTGATTGAGTAATAAAATGTTAAACCTGTTCAAATATAAATGAAGTACATCTATTTTTCAAATGTTTCACCATTATCATTTTTTTTGTAAAAATAACTTTGCCCGGTCGCTCTCATGTCAAAAGTAAAAATCTCCGAATCGGGGAACCGGTCAAAAAAGGCAATCATGCCAATATCACCTGCGCAAAACAGGCTGTGAACACTCATAATAAACATCCAGAAGTAAAATGCAGGATGATGAAATGTGAAAAAAACTCCTGCCAATGTAATGATTTTCACTGCAATAAGCGGTGTCAGTGCGACAAAGATAAACTGTTTCCGATTGAGCACATGCCGGTCGGCTTCGGCATAAAAAATAAACTGCCTGATGTATCCTCCAATTTTCACGTGCGGAGCGCCGGTGAGCTTAAACGCGAACAAATGCAGCAGCTCGTGAATGAAAATCAACAGTGTGAAAGAGAATACAACGGCGCCAATCAGCCAGTAAAGCGGATGAAAATCGCCGTGGATTGCCAGCACTATCGGACGCGTGGCAAAAAACAGCCCTGCAAGAATCATAACCAGCTGATACACCATAAAACCGCGAATCCGTCTGCTGTCGCCGGAAAGCTGCTCCATGACAAACTCCTTGACTTCAGTATGTTCCAAAATAGCAATCTGTTCATATTCATCACTGTTCTGCAACTCTTCAAGGGTTGGATTAGACCTGTATATCATTTTTGAAAAATAATTTTCAGCATATCTTTAATGCTGATTAAACGAATGAACAGAGCAAACAGTACTGAACCTGCAATCATTGCCAGATAACCGTGAATCCAGTTACCAAAATTCCGTGAAAGCTCTGCCAGGGCAATTACCACTGCCGTAAACAAAAATACTCTGAAAATATAGAAAAATCCGGGTCTTAGTCTGAAAATAACCAATGCCAGAATCAGCTGTACGGCTCCGGTGAAAAGCTGTGTGGTCAGACTGGCATAGGCAGAACCGTAAGCCTGCATTCGTGGAATCAGGATCAGATTCAGCGCAATATTCAGCAGCACGCCAAAAAGCGCCATGATGTTGAGCTGTTTCATGCTGCCGTTGGCAGTAAGCAGGGTTCCGAAAATATAGGTGGATGCAATGCCTACAAACCCAATCATCAGAATACCGAGTATATCGGCTGAAAGCGCCGTGTTTGAAGTATAAAGCAGCGACATGATTTCAACATCATAATAAACGCTGGAAACCGCAATCACAATAGCCGGAATCATAAGCAATGTGAATGAAAGTTTAACCACATCTCCTATCGGTTCGCGCTCTTTAATCATTTTTGAAAAAATGGGCAAAAGCAAACCCGCCACCAGAGCGCCAAACATGGAAACGGCATCTAACAGGCGAAAAGCCTGCGCATAAATTCCCGCCTGTTCATGCCCGGTTGTGCCGCCCAACAGGCGTTCAAGCATAACCGAATCAATCCGGTTATAAAGCGCCATGAGCAATATGAGCAGTGCATAGGGATATGATTTCCGAAGGAAAACGAAGAAAAATTTCAGGTCAAACCGGATATTGAACCGCCCTGCCTTTTGAAGAACAATGAAAAAAGTGATTACCGCAGTGATGACATAGCTGATTGTCTGCGCATATACAAACCACTGAATGCTGAATTTTCCGCCCAAAATGTTGGTGAAAATCAGCAGGCTGCAAATAATAATCATCAGTGAACGGTCGAGCACGGAGAGCAGACTGTCGGTTCGGAAAAACTGCAACGCAGTGATATTTGAACGCAAATAGAGTGTAAAAGAGATAAGAAACTGATTGAAAATCAGGAAAAACAGCAAATGAAACTGCACTTTGCTGTAGCCGATGATGCCGGCAACAATAAGGCTGAAAAGTGCATAAATAACCGCTAAAACAAGCTTCAATCCAACAATGTTGGAAAGATGTTTGGGCAGCAGAAAATTATATTGCGAAATATTCCGGTTATTGAAATTGGTGATTCCAACATCAAGTAAAATATTGAGAATCATGGAAAAATTGAACAGAGCGAAATAAAGCCCGTAGCTCTCATCGCCCACCAGATTTTGAACAGTGCGGTCAATTCCGAAAATCCAGAATGGCTTAATCAGCAAATTCAGGCTGATTAATAGAATTAAGTTTGTTACAAATTTCCGTTTCAAATTATTTCAATCTCAAAAAGATTAATCAAGCAAAGTTTTGCAAAAATAGAAGAAATGGTGCAATACCCTTAATGAAACGAACAGGGTTAAAATTATCACACAAAATGTTAATTTAAACATTTCCGGATTTCATTTGATACTTTTGCAAATATTTAATTTTGAACGTTTGCATTCTAAACGCAGAAACTGCCGGATTATTTATAAAAAGAAAATATTTTATACTTTTATTTTTTTAATCGCTTTTTTGGAAAATGCTTTTTGAAAAAAGATGAAATGACTAACACATTCACGCTTATTTTATAGACTCTGTTTATGAGAATTGCAGTAAATACACGGTTGCTGATAAAAGATAAACTTGAAGGAATTGGCAGATTTGCCATGGAAACGCTGAAAAGAATAACCCGGGAGCATCCCGAACATCAGTTTATTTTCATTTTTGACCGCCCATACAGCTCTGAATTTATTTTTTCGGACAATGTTATTCCCGTTGTTGCCGGTCCGCCGGCAAGGCATCCCTTCCTTTTTTACATCTGGTTTGAATGGCAGATTCCCCGGCTGTTGAAAAAATACAAAGCCGACCTGTTCCTCTCGCCCGACGGATACCTTTCGTTAAACACAAAAGTTCCTCAACTTCCGGTTATTCACGATCTCAGTTTTGTGCACCGCCCAAAAGACCTGACATCGCTGATGAGCCGCCACTACAACTACTTTTTTCCGCGTTTTGCGCAAAAAGCAAAGAGAGTGGCAACCGTTTCCGAATATTCAAAAGAAGATATTGCCCGCACTTTCAATATAGAAAGCGATAAAATTGACGTGGTTTACAGTGCAAATGTCAAAAATTTGAAGCCTGTCGATTCAGCTTCACAGGAAAAGATCAGGAAAAAACACACTTCCGGGAATCCCTATATTTTGTTTGTTGGCGCTTTGCATCCCCGAAAAAATATAACGGGTTTACTAAAAGCTTTTGAGCTTTTTAAAACCCAAAAAAACAGCAACATGAAATTGCTTATAGTGGGTGGAAAAATGCACAAAACCGGTGAAATTTTCAATACGTTTGAAAAACTGAGCTGCAAAGAAGATGTGATTTTCGCAGGCAGGGTTTCGGATGAAGAGCTGCATAAAATTTACGGGGCGGCATTCGCCTTAGCGTTTGTTCCGTTTTTTGAAGGTTTTGGAGTTCCGGTCATTGAAGCGATGAGCGCCGGCATACCGGTTATTTGCTCCAACACTACATCGCTGCCCGAAGTTGGCGGCGACGCAGTGCTCTACGTTAACCCGAATAATACCGGAGAAATTGCAGATGCCATGCTGAAACTCCATGACAACCCGGAATTAAGGGCAAAACTCATTGAAAAAGGATTTGTGCAGAAATCAACTTTTTCGTGGGACGAAACTGCCCGTTTGCTCTGGCAAAGTGTTGAAAAAGCCATTCGGTAATCAAAACGCAGTAAAAAACAGAAATGTGCTGTCACTACCAAAAACTCTTCCGAAGCCAAATTTCCTCTTCCGGTTTAGATTTGCTTTATCTAATTGATTTTTCCTATTTTTGCAGCAGTAAAAAACCAAAATGATTGAAACCGCAAAAACAGTTTGCAAATGAAAGAGAATAAAGAACTGCCGGTTTAAATATTTGTTTTGGCATTACTTTAATATGATGCTATAAAAATTCATATTCAGAGACTTACACATTATGGTTCATAATTTAAAAAACCGGAGCCTTTTAAAATTACTGGACTTAACAGATGATGAAATTAAGTATCTGCTTGAATTGTCGACGGCGCTTAAAAAGGCAAAATATGCCGCTACCGAACGACAGTTTCTCAAAGGAAAAAACATAGCGCTCATTTTTGAAAAAAGCTCTACCCGCACGCGCTGTGCTTTTGAAGTTGCTGCTTTTGATCAGGGCGCTCATGTAACTTATTTAGATTCTTCGGGTTCGCAAATCGGGCATAAGGAGTCTGTAAAAGACACTGCCCGGGTTTTGGGGCGCATGTATGACGGCATACAGTACCGCGGGTTTGCTCAGGAAACTGTTGAAGAACTTGCGCACCATGCCGGGGTCCCCGTCTGGAACGGGCTCACCGATGCGTTTCATCCCACTCAGGTTTTGGCAGATTTTCTGACCATGAAAGAGCACAGCAAAAAACCGTTGTCGCAGATTAAATTCTGCTTTCTGGGAGATGCCCGCAACAATGTGGGCAACTCGCTCATGGTTGGCGCCGCTAAGCTTGGAATGGATTTCAGGGCTGCCGCACCCGTAAAATTTCATCCTGCGGAAAAATTGCAGGAAGAATGTCGCCGGATTGCCGAAACTTCCGGCGCAAAAATAACGGTAACCCAAAATGTGGCTGATGCAGTGCGGGATTGCGATTTTGTATATACTGACGTATGGGTTTCAATGGGTGAGCCGGAAAGCGTTTGGACTGAGCGTATTGCACTGCTCAAACCCTATCAGGTTAACAAAAAAGTGATGGAACTTACCGGAAATCCCGGTGCAAAATTCATGCACTGCCTTCCTGCATTTCATAACCGCGAAACAAAGGCAGGTGAGCAGATTTTTCAAAAATATGGCATTGAAGCGATGGAAGTGACCGATGAAGTTTTTGAAAGCGAAGCATCGGCTGTATTTGACCAGGCTGAAAACCGGCTTCACACCATAAAAGCGGTGATGGTTGCCACATTAACAGACGTTACGAAACAAAGTTTTTCTCAGAAATCAACTTAAAAATCACATAATGAAGAAATTTACATTCAGTATTCTGTTTATTCTGTTCGGAACTCTCCTTCATGCGCAGGAGGATATCAGAGCAGAGATACTGTCCTATCCCGATAGCACGGAGATGATAATCAGAAACGGGAGAAAACTGGTTTTGGACAGGGTGCTTGCCGGTGATCATAAAAAGGCGATGAGCACTATCAATTTTTTAAGAAACAATACCGATAAACGTTACGTAATATTCTATCCGTCAGAAGAGTTGCTGCTGTCGCTGTCAGTCAGAAATTTTTCGCTCTTTCTCTACAACGCCAAGAATTATGAGCATTTAATGGAAGACAAAACCAAATCAGTCCGGGTGGAAAACATTATCGGTGATTTAGATCAATATTTAGCTGCTGAAATGCCGTTTATTTCAGAAGAACTTGAAGCTTCGCAATTAAACGAAAAGGACAAGGAAATTATCCGGTTATACATTCGCTACTACACCGGAGATAATATCCCAACCCTTAATAAAGACATCAAAAACTATCAGAAATCAAACCCCGACTCAGACTACAACTATTTTTCTGCTCAGCTGAAAAGGCTCTCAAACACCGGGAGAACAAATTTCCTTTTTGGCTATGGAAATGAATTTTTAGGTGGCGAAATTTCGGAAGTTTTCACAAATCACATTCACCTTTTGAACATGGAACTGGACGTTTTCATCAATAATCTCTACCTCTCCATGTTCATCGGGGGAAGCATCAGTAAAGTAAATTCATCAATTGACCTGCCTGTTAAAAATAAAGAGCTGATTCACGCAAGCGACGAAAAGGCGAGCAGCCTGAAATATGGCTTCAAAGCGGGGAGAAAAATTTACTCCGGAAACAATATGAATCTCTATCCTTTTTTGTCGTTTGGCGGATATGAAATCAATTCACAATCTTCGGAATTTAAAGAAAAAGACACCACAAATCCAAAAAATAACTTAGTTGGCTCATTTTTCACCGGAGTTGGGGCAGCCAGTGATATTGTGCTGAAAAAATGGGTCTCCCATTCGCTGTATGAACCTTCGGCGCTGATTTTTGTACGTCCTGAAATTGGTTTTGACAAAATGTGGTCAAAAAAGCAATATGCCGGCGGCTCCGATTTCTATTTTAAAGTTTCAGTAGGGTTCAGTTTAGGCTCTTTTTAAGGGAATAATTCCGGCTTATCCCATTTTGTGACAAAGCTGTTTTGGGACTATCAATAGGCTTTCCATCAGGCGAATAGCAGCACACTGATTAATACTTGCACAGATTATGGGATACTCCCTTTCTCAACTCTACTGGCATTTCTCGTGTGATTTGTTTTCCGCTGATTTCACAAATCACTTTTACCGGGCACTGAGTGGTGCACTGAGCCTGTCGAAGTGCTCTCCTACTGATTTTTGCTGATTCTTAAATTCTAAAGCATAATCTGTATTAAAAAACATATTACAATATACCTGCAAATCATTCTTAAATTATAATTCAATTTCTCTTATTTCCTTTAAATTCTCTTTTCTATTGAAAATTTTTTAAATTTTTCTCTTTTTATATTGCTGACTATGATACGATTGCATTAAAATGAAAAATAAATTTTCAAAATCGTGTCCCTTTTTCGTCCCTATGTTACTCTTATAGATGTTTAAGGGTTTAAAAAATTTAAATAGATAGAAACAACTAAAAAATAGATGAGTTTATACGACCAAATCATAGAAAATCCTCTTTTTTTCAAATGGATATTTCATCCATCTCCCGAGATTGAAGCTTACTGGGATAATTATATAGAAAATACTCCCGGTCATGCAGAGAAAATTATTGAGCTAAAAACTCAAATTGAAATACATCTAAAATACGAAGAAAGAACTCTCACAGAGGCTGAGAAAAAGGCACTGGCTAAGCGAATCGCACGAATGCTGAATTTATCCTGGCGCAAGCAAAGGCGCATTCAGCTTATTCATGCAACCATGCGGTATGCCGCCACTGCCGTTTTATTTTTACTAATTGGTGGTAGTTTAGTTTACCTGTACATGGAGCGCAGACAGCCGCAAAATGTTGTTGAAAACATTTCGCTGTCTGCCCCTGTGCAGGAACCTACGCTATTTTTAGGCGATCGCAAACAGATTGCACTCAATCGTGGCGAATCGCAGTTAGAGTATTCATCAGACGGGAAAATTGTTGTCAATCGGGAAAACACTATTGAAAGCGATGGCAAAAATAGCGTTCCAGTGATGAATACGCTTGTTATTCCTTACGGCAGCCGCTCCCGCATTGCCTTAGCAGATGGCACCAAAGTATGGCTCAACGCGGGCAGCCGGCTCATCTATCCCTCCCGGTTTGTGGATACAACGCGCGAAGTATTCCTTTCCGGTGAAGCGTTCTTCGAGGTAACGGAGAATGAAAAGCAACCTTTTGTGGTTAAAACTGCCGATTTACTTGTTGAAGTAATGGGCACGGAATTTAATGTAACTGCCTATCCTGAGGACTCGAATGTGCTTACCGTTTTATCTAATGGTAAGGTGAAAATTAAAAGTGCTTCTGTTGGAGATGAAAGCAGGGATATTATTTTGAAACCCGGACAATTAGCTGATTTTGACCGAAAGTCTTTGGAAACTTCCGTTCATACGGTAAATGTAGATGAATATACGCTTTGGACTGAAGGACTGTTCTATTTTAGCAACACCGACCTGAACCGGATTACCAAAAAATTAGAACGTTTTTACAATATTCAGTTTTACTTTAACGATCCGTTTCAAAGTGGAATTAAGGTTTCTGGAAAGCTGGATGTTACCAAAGAGCGCAGTGAAGTGTTTAGCTATTTGGAAAGGTTGACAGCATTGCAGATTATTGAAGTGAGCGAAAAGCGCTTTGCGATTAAATAAAACACCCGGAAGATTTTCCTGTGAGATTTAATTGGCGTTATCTCAAAGGATTAACCTGCCGGGTGGAGTAAATACCAAACAAATTTTAGTATTCATTAAAACTTTACAAAGTTATGAAAATTTTTGATTTAACCGGTTTCCCGTTATGGGAAGCCAAAAAGAAATGGAGGCGAATTATGCGCTTAACATTGTTTCTAATGGTTGGCTTTCTCGTTACGGCGAGTGCCGCCAACAGCTACTCGCAGACGACCCGTCTGAGTATAAACATTAAGGACGGGACAGTCATCGAACTGATGAAGTTTGTAGAGAAAAACAGCGAATATGTTTTCCTCTACAAAGATGAAGACCTGAATCTGGAGAAAAAAATTACGGTTGAAATGGAAAATGCCACCGTTCAGCAGATTCTTGATGCAGGTTTTGCCGGACAGGATGTGGGGTATGATGTGTATGACCGGCAGATTGTAATACATAAAACCGAAAAACTCCGGATTCCTGCCAGAACCATCCAGCAGCAAACAGTAACCGGTGTGGTAACAGAACAAAACGGACAGCCACTGCCCGGAGTGACAGTTGTAGTGAAAGGCACCACCACCGGTACAGTTACCAATGCTGACGGGAACTTTACGCTGACTTTACCTTCGGGTGCTGAAGTCCTGCAATTCTCCTTTGTGGGGATGAGAGCCCAGGAAATACCTATTGAAGGGAGGACTACTTTTACGGTAGTAATGGAAGAAGAAACTATAGGATTGGAAGAAGTTGTGGCAATTGGTTATGGGGTGCAGAAAAAGGAAAATCTTGTTGGTGCAATTTCAGCAGTATCTGGAGAAAAGATTCAATCCATTCATTCTGGGGATGTTACAAATGCAATATCCGGTCAATTACCTGGTGCAATTGTCATGCAACCATCAGGAGAGCCAGGACGTAACGAAGCTAAAATATTAATTCGTGGAAGAACAACGCTTGGTGACAATACAGGTCCCTTGGTTATCATTGATGGAATACCAGATAGAAGTTTATATGAAATTGACCCAAGTGATATTGAGAGTATTTCTCTGCTAAAAGATGCCTCAGCAGCAATTTATGGTTCTCAGGCAGCAAACGGTGTAATCCTTGTTACTACAAAAAGTGGATCTGAAGGGAATTGGATGAGTTACAGATTTTATCAAGGCTTTAAAACTCCAACTATTTTGCCAAAAACTGCAAATGCTGGAGAATATGCCCAGTATATCAGTGATTATCAGACCTATGAAGGATTGTCTAGACTTTATTCAGATACTGATATTGAACTCTTTAAAAATGGCAAAGATCTATGGGAACATCCGCAAACAGATTGGATGTCAGACCTTGTAAGAAAATGGGCAACTGAAAGTAATCATCATCTTTCTTTAAGTGGCTCTCATAATGATATGAGGTATTACGGATCACTTGGTTTCAGAAATGATGAAGCTATGTATGCTCAGGAATCAACAAATTATAAACAATATAATTTAAGACTTAA
>CAYNOQ010000002.1:0-77688 GCA_964398855.1 uncultured Mariniphaga sp.
TAATTATGAACAGACTTCGGGTTTTGCTTTGCTAAAATGAATCCGCCAAATGAAAATCACTCCTTTTTCATTTGGCGACTCAAAAGAAAATAGCCCAGAAGTCCGCCGACAATTGAAGCGGCAAAAATTCCGATTTTCGCCTGAGTGATATAGATTTCATTGTTGAAAGCAAGCGTGGTGATAAACACGGACATGGTGAATCCGATGGAAGCCAGCAGTCCTAATCCCAGCAGGTTTTTTGTGTTCATTCCTTTGGGGAAAGGTGCAACTTTCAGTTTTACCATTAACAGCGTACTTCCAACCACACCAATCACTTTTCCGGCTAAAAGTCCGAAGAAAACGCCGAAAGCAATATTTGTGCTGAACAGTTGTTCAGGATCGACGTTGACTGAAACCCCTGCATTTGCCAGAGCAAAAATCGGCAGCACAACAAAAGTTACAAAAGGGTGCATTGCATATTCGAGGCGCTGCAATGGCGGAATTATCTTATTGGTATCCTTTTTCACATATTCCAGAATATGTAGTTGCTCGTTGGTGAGTGTCGGGAACTTGTCGTTGGGATCAATGGCTATGAATTTCTTGAGATAATTTTTGATTTTTGTTGTGTAAATATTTTCATTGATTTCCATGTCGGCAGGAATGGTGAATGCAGCCAGCACCGAAGCAATGGTGGCATGAACACCGGAGAGCAGGAAAGCCGTCCACACTCCGCCGATTCCAAGAATTGCAAAAAACAGAATGTTTCTTACCCCGACTTTATTGGCAATGTACATCACCAGTACAAACCCTAATCCGATGAGAAGGCTGTAAACCGAAATATCCGAAGTATAGAAAAATGCAATTACAATAACAGCACCCAGGTCATCTACGATTGCCAAAGCTGCCAAAAAAACTTTCAGCGATGCAGGAACCCTTTCTCCCAACAGGTATAAAACACCCAAAGCAAAAGCGATGTCGGTTGCCATCGGAATTCCCCAGCCGCTGTGGGGTGCACCGGTCGGATTGAAAATAAGGTATATTGTTGCAGGAACTGCCATCCCGCCGATGGCGGCAACAATAGGCAGCATTGCTTTTCGCGGACTGGAAAGCTCGCCGGCAACAAATTCTCTCTTTAGCTCAAGACCAATCACAAAAAAGAAAATAGCCATCAAGCCATCATTTATCCATTGTAAAATACTGTGTTCCAGATAGCCTTTCCCGTCAAACTGAAAACCAAGCTTGTGTTCAAGAAAGTGATTGTAGTATTGCGACAAGGGTGAATTTGCCAGAATCAACGCAAAAATTACGCTCACGCCAAGAACTATTCCGCCCGATTTTTCCAGCTGAATAAATTTCCTGAAAGGTTGTGTGAATTTGTCAATGGTATAATTTTTTTGCTCTTTCATATTTCTGTTTTTTGTTTTGAAAATGCAATAATAATCTTTTTTTAATAGAATTTACTTAACCCAGCCTATAAGCAAGCATGAATGTGAACTCTGATTAACAGAGTCTTCGTATTGCTCAAACTTGTCATTAGCATAAAAAGCAGGGCAGAAACAGCCTTTGGCTGTTTCTGCCCTGCACTCTTTCAAATGCTATTTTTATTCTGCCTTTTGTTAATTGTTTTCTAAAATTGCACCAATGGCAATTGTGCCAAAATGGGAGTGCCAAGTTAATTATTCTGATATTCTGGAATAGAGTTTATTGAGTATATGTTCGTCTGATTTTGATGAGAACTCCACTTTTGTCAATCTTCTCTTCGGCTGAAAATTGCTTTAATTTTATCAAACAGGTCGTCAATGGTATTGTACTCTTCGGTAAACGAAAAACCGACTCCCTGAGTGTATGGCGAAGTTTCATAAATCAGATTATTGTTGGAGCGGTTGTAAGCTTTCAGGCGAAGTTTTCCGTTGGGTGTGAGTTTAACATTGATGTCAAAGTCACCCACCAGCTGGCTGTTGTTGTTGGAGTTGGGATTGTTGTTGTTCCCGATGTTTCCGTTGATGGTAACCCGGTCGTTGAACATTTGCGTGCTCAGCGCCAATTCAATTTCATTGTTTGTAATCTGGCTACCCGGGCGGTAGTTCAGTCCGATATCCAGATTGCTGTTAATTTGTGAAAGCCAGTTGCTGAGCTGGTTGGAGAGCAGCTCACTGGCAGTTGTCCCGATAAGATTGGGGTTTTGTGCCTCATAAGTTCCCCGCAAATATTCCGGCGTATAAAATTTCCCTAAGACCACGAGCGACAAAATTTGCTTGTTCATCTCTTCTGGCGTGTTAAAAAACTGTTTCACTTCTTCCACTAACCGGTCTTCTACCGAAGGAAAATCAATGGCAAAATTGATGCTTGGATTGGAAAGCTCTTCGGTTAAAATAATTTTACACTCAACCGGAATCCGCTGATGCTGATACACATTTTCATAGGTATTCACTAACAAATCGTAGAGCGAAGCTTTTAGTTTGTAAACCGCCTTAATGTTGATGTCGGCATTATACGGATTTTCCGACCAGGTGATAGTTCCGCCCTGTTCAATTGTAAAGCGTTTATTGATAACATTTTGTAGGGTGAACAGGTAGTCGCCTTTTTCTACGGAATAAGTTCCGGAAAGCGTAATATCGCCGTCGTTGTTTATGCCAAATCTTAAAATTCCCTCTCCCTGCGCACGAATGACATCGCCGATATAGGAGTTGTAAATCAGCTGCACTTTTGCTTCGGGAGTGGCAGTGATGGTCAGGTCCATCGTGAAAGCGCCATCATCACGGCGCGGAAACAGAAACTGCTGACGCACCGTGTCTTCGGTGGAAACAAACTGAATAAAATCGTACCGCTCCAGTTCGCTTTCATCTTCAAGTGAGATGTTGACATTTGTTCCGGCAAGCGTGGTTCCCGAACCGGAAAGCCTCACACGGTTGCCCGATCCGGTAATATTTATTCTGCCATTGGTGATAACCTGTCCGTAAAACTGCGGATTATCGCGTGGCGTTGTGTTTATGGCTACAATTCGCGGCGTTGTAACCGAAAGGTTATACCTCATTTGTGAAAAGTTCTTGTGCACGATGGCGCCGCCAAATGTTCCCTTGTTTCCTGCAAAGTCGGTAATGGAAATATTTTTGAACAGAATGCTGTCGCCACGGAAGTATATCGAATCGCTGAAATTGTAACTCACCTGCGTAAAATCAATGGTTAGCCCGGCATTTAGCGCTTCAACTGCACCGGTAATCTGAATATTATCGGGTGTACCGTGAATTTTCACCCTGCCTGTTCCATCACCGTGAAAGTTGGAAAAAGTGTTGCGGATAACTGTCTCCAAAACCACTAATGAAAGATGGTCGGCATTGACATCGTATGAAATTTCGCGGGTTTCAGGATTGTAGCTGCCGCTTGCACGAAGGCTCTGCCTTTCGTTTTTTTCGATTTTCAAATCTGAATTCAGCAGCCGTTTTTCGGGCTCCCAAATGTTAAAAACAGACATGTTTCCAATTTCATGCTCCCTGAAAACGAGGTCATCAACTTTTAGATTGGAGAGAAGCAGCCGCTGACCATAATAATCATTCAGCTGAACCAAACCGTTGAGCGTTCCCGTGAGCGGCAGATCCGTTTCAAGAAAAGCTTCAATATTGCTCAGTTTAATATTGTCAAAAAGAGCTAAAATCGTACTTGAATCGTTTTCTGCAATCATTCCGTCCAAAATAATCTGCTGATTGCTGCTGTGAATTTTCAGGTTGCTCACCTTCACGCATGAGCTGTCAATCCCGGCGGTAAACGGGTTGATTCTCCAGGTGGAATCCCCAATGGAAATATGCGAATCCGCCCCTTCAATATCAAAATGAAGATGTGGGGAATTCCTTGTTTGACTGAGAGTTGCCCTGCCTAAAATTTCACCGCTGTATTTGTCTTTCTCATCTTTTCCCCACACAATCTGATTGGAAATGGTGTTGTTGGCAATTTTGGAGTCGATGGTCAGGTTATTCAGCGCAATGCCGTTTTTTAGCAGAATTTCGCCAAACATGAAGCGGGAAACATAGATGTTTTCATGGGGATTGTTCCCGATGAAAATATTCCGTATCATCATTTTTTCTGAACGGATTGCCGGAATACTGCCTTTCAGTTCAAACACGGAATTGTCTGAATCCATCTGCCCGTATAGTAAAAAAGGAGTCTCAATCTTAATTTCGGGAATGAAGGCAGCGGTAACGCTGTCTAAGTTTTTCACATTTATCTGATAGCCAAACTTGTTGTCCATCGCTTGTTTGGAAGCTTTGAATCCGATTGCCGGAAGGTAATGCTGCATACTTTTTCCCAAAGCATCCATGATGTTCTGAACATGAAAATGTCCGTTAATTTCCACATCCACCATGGGAGAGCTGAATGTGAGATAATCGTTCAGCCCGCTGGAAATGGATTTCAGCTGTATTCCCGACAGGTCAATTTCGCCGTTTTGGTTTTTGTAAGCACCACTTTGCACAATAATGGAACCAATGAGATTGTCAATGCGATTCCCCGAAAAATTTGCATCCATCAGAAACGAGAGCTGTGCATCGGGATATTTATTGCTGAAATTCAGGCTGTCAAGCTGTGCTTTTTGCAGATCGAGCCGGAAATCAAAAACGGGCAGTTCGGGATTGAAATTCACTTTTCCCAAAAAGTCGAACTGCAGATTGGAATCGTTCATAACAGCCATTCCGTCAAACATTTTGTTGTCGAGAATTCCGTCGAGCCTGATATTTTTGTAGAGATAGTTATTTATCTCAACATGGGAAATGTCTCCGGTAAATTTTCCGGTGGCTGCGTGGGTTGCCAGCGTGTATCTTCCATCCACACTGCCATTGAAGGTGATGTCGCCGATGCTGTTGCTTTTAATCAGCTCTCCAAGTTTGAAATTTTCGGTGGCAATTTTTCCCCGGTAGGTGATTCGCTTTCTGTTGCCTGGCAGCACCGACAGGTCGGTGGTGATTCTTCCCATTTCGCTGGAAAGTGTGCCGTAGGTTACAAAGTCGGTCAAAAATCCGGTGAAATTTCCGCGATAGGAGACCAGTCCCGCCTGATAAAGCTCATCAGGAAATTTAAGATACCTGTTTTTTCCGCCTTCCGGAAGTTTTATCCGGCTCAGCTCATTAAAAGAAGCCTGCGCTTTTTTCAAATCGAAGAAAAGATACATGGTTTCCGTGTTGGAAATATCGTTTGCCGAAAAATCGAGCGAAGCAAAAGTATTCCTACCAATTAAAAGTTCAATATCTTTTCCTCTCACATTGCCGGAGTTGCCGCTTATCCGCCCCGAGCAGTCGATGGTGTGATCCATTCCTTTGAGCGATGGAACAAACAGGGCGATGTCGGAAAAGCTGATTTGGGAGTGCAAAAACTCAAGATCAAACTGAACCGATTCGATAAAGTCTTCTCCGGCAGCAGGCAATTCAATGCTGAAGTTGCTTTCGGTTATCTGGGAAAAACCGGTGGTCAGGTTGAAATTATCCAATGTGATTTTATTGCCCGACATGGCTGCCAGCACATTAAATTCCTGAATAATAAACTGTTTGCCGTCATTCAGCGTCAGTTGGTCAATCTGCAAAGTTGCCGAATCGTTTTTCAGGTAAAAACCGGACGATTGAAGCTGAATGTCAGCTATGTTGAAAATAAACGGCTCAGTTTCAGTAAAATCGGCAAAAGAAAAGCCGGCATCGGTGAATACAAAATTGCGGCAGCTGTAGCTCCAGTCGCCCGGCTCTTTCTCCTCTTTTTTCAGCGCATTGAAAATGAAATCGAAATTATATACATTGGAAGAATCGCGGCAGGCATTGAGTTTTGTATTTTTAAATTCCAGTTTGCCCAGAGAAATCCGGTGTTTTTTGAATTTCAGTGAATCAATGGTCGCGGAGATTGATTTTGCAAAAATCAGGGTGTCAGCCTGTTGGTCTTCCACAAGAACATCTTTCAGTATGACTTTTTTGAAAAAGGCGACATCAATCTTGCCAATGGAAATCTGAGCACCAATTTTTTCAGAGAGATATTTTGCTGCAATCTGCGTCAGATAGGTCTGAACTTTGCTGCTTTGCAGCGCAAAATAGGAGCCTCCTGTCAGACAAATAATGACAGCTGCAACAATGAGCAATATTTTCCAGCTATTTTTAATAATTTTGCTTTTTATAATTTATGCGCTACAAAACTTTTCCCGACATCAAATCTGCCGGCTTCTGAGCGGACAACATTTAAAACTTCTGCAAGGATAAACATAAAATCAGGTAAAAAAATGTACAGAACAAAAATAGGTGAAGTTGACTTAACTGACAAAAAAAATGCCACGGTTACTGTTTTGGGAATAGAATCTTCCTGCGACGACACTTCTGCGGCAGTGATTCGCGATGGAGTGATTTTGTCCAATGTGATTGCCGGACAAAAAGTGCATGAAGAGTACGGCGGAGTTGTGCCGGAATTGGCTTCGCGCGCGCATCAGCAAAATATTGTGCCGGTTGTTGACCGTGCCATTGTACGCGCCGGAATTTCCAAAGATGAAATTTCTGCGGTGGCATTTACCCGCGGACCGGGATTATTGGGCTCCCTTCTGGTGGGAACTTCCTTTGCCAAAGGCTTTTCATTGGCTGCCGGCATTCCGCTCATTGATGTAAATCACCTTCAGGGACACGTGCTGGCACTTTTTATCCGTGAGCGGGAAGGCGCACATAATCCGCCAAGTTTTCCGTTTTTATGCCTCCTTGTTTCCGGCGGAAACTCACAAATTATTTTGGTGCGTGACTATTTGGATATGGAAGTGATCGGGCAGACTATTGATGATGCCGCCGGCGAAGCATTCGATAAATGTGCAAAAGTGATGGGGTTGCCCTATCCGGGCGGTCCTCACATTGACCGGCTGGCACAAAGCGGAAATCCGGAGCGGTTCACATTCTCCAAGCCTAAAGTTGAAGGACTTGATTACAGCTTCAGCGGACTGAAAACCAGCTTTCTCTACTTCTTGCGTGACAATCTGAAAGAGAACGAAAATTTTATCCGGGAAAACCTAAACGACCTGTCCGCTTCGTTGCAATATACCATTATTGAAATTTTGCTGAACAAATTAAAGAAAGCAGCCAAACAGACCGGAATCAGAGAAATTGCGCTTGCCGGCGGTGTTTCCGCCAATTCCGGGTTGCAGAATACTTTGAGAGAACATGCCCGAAAACAGAAATGGAAACTGTACATTCCGAAATTCGAATACACGATGGATAACGCTGCAATGATTGCAATTACCGGCTATTATAAATTCCTGAAAAATGAGTTTGCCGAACAGGAGGTAGTGCCTTTTGCACGGACAGAACTTTGAGTGTCTTATTCAAAAACGTGTAGAATATTATGCTAAAACAGGTTTGTTTTTTTAGCTATATTTGCAATGTTAGTAAAAGCAGCTCCCAAAAAAAAATGAATTGACCGGATTTCAGTAACTGGAAATTTTTAAAAACTATATAATGAAAACCAATCTGTTAACACTCCTTGCTTATGTACTGCTGTGGCTCTTTGCTGGGTGTAATACCAGTATTTATGTATCGCCTGAAGGGAGCGATTCCAATTTTGGATCGCGCCGAAAACCGTTAGCCACGATTCAAAAAGCAATTGAAGCAGCAGAAACTTCATTCGGGAAAAAATCTCAAAAAGATTGTCATATCTGGCTTGCCGGCGGAACCTATTTTATTGACAAACCAATTGAAATAAATTCTGAAAATCTAACAAATTCAACCGGAAAATTAATTTTCAAAGCAATGCCGGGAGCAGAACCTGAAATTTCCGGCGGTGTGAAAATTGAAAATTGGCAAAGTTATGAAGATGGTTTGTGGACTGCAGAACTACCCAAGCTTTTTGATAAAGAACATCCTTCCCGTGAGTTGTTTACAGGAACCCGGCGGGCGGTGAGGGCAAGATTCCCGAACGACGGCTTTCTGCGTATTAAAAAGAGTGGTGAAGACCGCCGAACCAATTTTTATTTTGAAACCGATGATTTTCCGAAAATGGAGAATACAGAAAACATAGAATTGGTTTTTCTGCACGACTGGTCAATTTCAAGAATTGGAATAAAAGATATTGATTACGAGCAAAACAGACTCACGGCGATAGATACTATCGGCACCAAAGGACTTGCTTTTTTTAATATTGACGGATGGGAACCCAATCCGCGCTATTTTCTGGAAAACGTAATGGAGTTTTTAGATGCAGATTATGAATGGTTCATCAACCCGGAGCAAAGAACTGTTTTTTTGAAACTGCCTGCACAGCTTAATCCTGAAAATTTGGAAATCATCATTCCATTATCAAATGGATTGATGCAACTATCCGGTTCAGAAGAAAAACCGTTGAAAAACATTCATTTTGAAGGTATTGCCTTCAGACATTCAGCCTGGGATATTCCGCAAAAAGGTTATTGTGGCATACAAGCCAGTCATTTTGATCCGCGCCCGGAGTATGGCGAATGGAACGTGGTGCCGCCGGCTGTTATGGGAAAATGGCTGAAAGATTGCACATTTAGAAATTGTGTTTTTGAAAATCTTGGCGGAAGTGGTCTCTGGTTAGCTGACGGTTGCCGAAATTGCATTGTTTCCGGCTCCCGCTTTGAAGACATTTCCGGAAACGGCATAATGATTGGCGAAGGGAGAGACCGGTTGGTGAATGGTGAAGAGTGGTGGAAATCGGCACCAGGGCAGGTTGCTTCGGAAAATGTTATTGAGCATTGCACAATAACGGCATGTGGAAAACAGTTTTATGGCGCTGTTGGTGTTTGGTGCGGGTTCACAGCCGGGACCAAAATCAGGGAAAATGAGATTTTTAATCTGCCCTATACTGGAATTTCCATTGGTTGGATGTGGAATCCAACCTCGACGCCATGTCGTGAAAATACAATTGACGGTAATCACATTCATCACATTATGCAGAAGCTCAGCGATGGCGGCGGAGTGTATATGCTTGGACTACAGCCCGGAAGTGAAATTGTCAATAATCTGATTCACGATGTCAGCCTGAATGCGGGCAGGGCGGAAAGTAACGGAATGTTTCTCGATGAAGGAACAACCGATGTGGTTGTGGCTAACAATATCATCTATAATATTGCCAAATCACCGCTCCGTTTTCATCAGGCAACGACCAATCTGGTGAAAGAAAACTACCTTTTTTGTAAGGAAAATACACTTCCCATCCAGTACAATGCCACTAAGGCAGAAGATATTCAAAAAGTTGACAATCACATTTTTTATGATTCACAACCGGAATTTAAAGAGAAACTAGAAAAGGTTGTTTCCGACTGGAAATCAATCCACTGAAATTGGCAAATTTTTTTTAAGAAACTTTATTTCACTCGATTTGTTTTTTTGATTGAGAAAAACATTCAGCGATGAAAAAGATGATTTTGGTTTTGAGTATGATAACTGTTTCCGGCGGGCTTTCTGCCCAGAAGTCATTTTACGATTTTGTGGTGAAGGACATCGAAGGGAAGAGCTTCGACTTTTCAACCCTCAAAGGGAAGAAAGTGTTGATTGTCAACACAGCTTCAAAATGCGGATTTACTCCGCAATACGAGCAGTTGGAGCAGTTGTATGAAAAATATGGTGCAGATAAGTTTGTGATAATCGGTTTTCCTGCTAATAATTTCAAAAGTCAGGAACCCGGCACAAACGAAGAAATAGCACAGTTTTGTCAGATGAATTATGGCGTTTCGTTTCCCATGATGTCAAAAATTTCGGTGAAGGGCGATGATATGCATCCGCTGTATAAGTGGCTGACTTCTAAAGATGAAAATGGTATTTTGGATTCCGAAGTAGAGTGGAATTTTCAAAAATATCTTATTGATGCGAACGGAAAGCTTGTGGATATGGTGGAACCCAGGGTGAAACCGGATGATAAACGAATTGTGGACTGGGTAAAAGAGTAGTTTTTATCTGTTTATTCAAAATTTCGGCAAGTAAATAGGCGTCTGATTAATATCCTGATTTATAGTATTTTTCTTCTT
Organism: uncultured Mariniphaga sp.; assembly: GCA_964398855.1. Classification (GTDB taxonomy): domain Bacteria; phylum Bacteroidota; class Bacteroidia; order Bacteroidales; family Prolixibacteraceae; genus Mariniphaga. The sequence goes on from CAYNOQ010000002.1 coordinate 9,959, forward strand.
CCAGAAAAACAATATCCGTGATTTGTCCGGTTGAATTTATTTTTCCATGAAAATTTTTCTATTTTTGGTCTTGAAACAAAAACCGAAAATTGATAGCATGGAAAGAGCTGACGAAATGAGAGAAAAAAAGGAACCGGAATACGTCGCCCATGAGGGAATTTTCTCAAAAACAATCAGAGCAGGTAAGCGCACCTATTTTTTCGATGTGAAAAACACGCGAAATAATGAATATTACCTGACCATCACAGAGAGCAAACGAAAATTTATTGAACCCGGAAACTTCAGATATGAAAAGCACAAACTGTTTTTGTATGGTGAAGATTTTGATAAATTTTCAGAGACACTTGAAGAGGTAATCCGGTACATCCGACAAAATCAACCGGAGATTTCCAAAGGGGAAGTGGAATTAACCACAATTGAACCGGAAGATAAAGTACAGGAAGCCTGACAGAATATTGCTGATATTCATGGCTTTGTACTTGTTTGTTTTACCAATGTTCAATAGCCCGATAAGGTTCGGGTTTTTGTAGTTAATGCCTGATACCAATAGTTTTGTTCCTGTTCCTGAACCACGTCAGACACAACGGGCACATGCAATTTCGCCACAAAGCCACCAAGTCACGAAGTTTCACGAATTTTTTTCTCTGTGCCTCTCGGAGTCCTCTGTGGTGAATTATCTTTTAATTTTCCGCCACAAAAGCACTAAGTCTTACAAAGAATTCTTATCTCACTACTCAATTCTTAACTCTCCGTTTCTCGCTGATTTCCACAGAACCCTTCAACTGGCTACCGGGCACTGAGCTTGTCGAAGTGATCTCCCGCAGATTTTCGCAGAATCTTTAGCTGTTAGCCTTTAACTGTTAGCCAACAACCAACAGCCAACAACCAACAGCCAATCTCTTTTCTCTGTGCCTCTCCGAGTTTTCTGTGATGAAATTTTTGAACCACAACAAGCGCAGTTGGATACATAATATTCTAAACTTTCTCACAAAACCAAGAAAGTCTGCCTGCCGGGCAAGTAGATACGTAAAACTATTTATCAGCCAGAGATGGTATATTTATTGAAAATAACCCGTTTTTTCACTCATTCGCTAAACAATCGTTATTTAATGTCAAAAAAGCATAAGTTTAATTTTTTTCGTTTTTTTAGATTTGCATTTGCGCCTTTAACAGGATAGGACAGGAGTGTGAATTGATTTTTAGCTGTTCTAAAGTGTTTATATACAGTTGTATTTGAGAGGAAGGTACTGTTTTTGCCGGATTGCACAGCATTTTGCGAAAATAACCGGAAATAGCCTGCTTCCAAATAATTTATTTCTATTGAATTGTTGAATTTTATTTTAAAAATACGATGTCAGAAAATTTGCTTCAAAAACTGAAAAACGGAAAAAACGTGTACGGAACCTGTATTGCGTCAACCTCCCCGGTGTGGTCAAAGGCAGTGGCAGGACTGGGACTTGATTTTGTGTTTATTGATACGGAACATATTCCCATTGACCGAAATGAGCTCACGTTTATGTGTCAGGTTTATAGTGCGTTAGGATTGAATCCGATTGTCCGGATTCCCAGTCCTGATCCTTATCTTGCCTGCATGGTCAGGGATTCTGGCGCTGTGGGAGTACTGGCGCCTTATGTTGAAACCGTAGGACAAATCCGGGAGATGGTTGGTGCCACCAAATATCGCCCGCTGAAAGGCGAACGGCTCCGGCAGATTCTTTCCGGTGAAAAACCGCCCGAACCGGAGTTTCAGGCTTATCTCGATAATTTTAATGCGGGAAGTATGTGTCTGGTGAACATTGAGAGCGTTGCAGCCATCGAAAATCTCGATTTACTGCTTGCCGTTCCCGGTCTGGATGCCGTGATTATCGGTCCGCATGATTTGTCGGTCAGCCTTGGGCTACCGGAGCAGTATGAGCATCCGGAATACCAAAAAACGGTTGCAGAAATTATTAGAAAATCAAGGGCAAAAGGCATTCATGCAGGCATTCATTTTCCGTCTGAACCCGCCCGGCAGATTATGTATATGAAAGAGGGGGCAAACATCGTGCTTCACAGTACGGATGTGGTGTTGTTCAGTCAGAAACTCCGAGAAGATATGGCACAGATTAAAGAAGCAGCAGGAGATATTTCTGTTAGCCAGAAGGGAGAAGATCTGGTTATTTAATTTTGAATTTTGAAAATTATTTACTCAATGAAAAAAAAGAAAATGAAGAACAGATTACAGATAAATATTTTGATTTTTGCTTTTACTTTGTTGTTTATCAGCGCAGGAGCACAGAAAACCGACTTTTCGGACTATAAAATTGTTTGCGTCGAAAAAAAAGATCCGCATGTTTTGAAAGCGGTAACTATTTTAAAGGAAGAGATTGCCAAGAGAAGTGGAATTGAGCTTCCGGTTGTAAAAAAATGGCAAAAAAAATCTGCCGAAAATCTCATTGTTGTAGGGATTGAAAATGATCTTGGTTATTTGCCCGCCGAAAAAATGGAAGCGCTTTCGGGGCTCCCCGCAACCCGTGCGGAGGGATATAAACTGCTGGAACTGGCAGATGAAAAGCTGATGATCATTGCCGGGCATGATACCCGTGGTGTGATGTACGGGGTGGGTAAATTTTTGCGTTCATTGGAGATGGAACCGGGACGGATTGAAGGAACAGAGTTACTTTCGCTCTCGTCCTCCCCAAAATTTCCATTGCGGGGGCACCAGATGGGTTATCGACCAAAAACGAACGCCTATGATGCCTGGGGAGTTGAAGAATACGACAGCTACATTCGCGACCTGGTCATTTTTGGTGCCAACAGCATTGAAATTATGCCGCCCCGCACCGATGATGATTTCAGCAGTATTCACATGAAAATTCCTGCCATCGAAATGATGGTTCATCAGTCACGTATTTGTATTGATTACGGATTGGACGTCTGGATGTGGTATCCCAATTTGGGAACGGATTACACTTCACCCGATTCTATTCGCAAGGAACTGGCTGAACGTGAGGAGGTTTTTAGTCTGCTGCCAAAACTTGATGCGCTGTTTGTTCCTGCCGGTGATCCGGGGAAACTTGAACCCGACGAACTTTTCAACTGGCTTGAATTAGAGGCAGAATTACTGAAAAAATATCATCCCGATGCGAAAATATGGGTTTCTCCGCAGGTGTTCAAACCTTCGGAAGCGTGGTTTGAAGATTTCTTTCAGCGGGTGAATAACAAGCCGGCGTGGTTTGGCGGAATTGTTTACGGTCCGTGGATTAAGCTGACCCTGCAGGAGGTGAAAAGCCGCCTCAGTCCCGATATTCCGGTTCGGCTCTATCCCGATATTACTCACCTGCTGAGTTGTCAGTATCCTGTTCCTGAGTGGGATCTGGCATTTGCCATGACTTTGGGGCGTGAGTGCATCAATCCCCGTCCGGTGGATGAGAAATATATACATAATCTGTATGCCGACTTTGCTCAGGGCAGCATCAGCTATTCCGAAGGAACCAACGACGATGTCAACAAATTTATCTGGAGCGATCAGGATTGGGACCCCACAAAGCCTGTGATGGAGACACTTCGCGAATATTCGCGCTTTTTCATCGGTCCTGAATATGCAGAGACAGCTGCACAGGGATTTATGGCGATTGAGCGCAACTTTCATGGACCCTTGCTGGCAAATGATCAGGTGCAGAGAACCTTGCAACAATGGCAGGACATGGAAGCAACCGCACCGGATTGGGTTTTGAGCAGTCCGAGGTTTCAGGGAGGATTGATCAGGGCTTATTTTGATGCCTACACCCAGCGACGTCTGATTTATGAAACTCATCTGGAGCGCCAGGCAAGAAATATTTTGGAACAGGCACCCGAAACTGGATCGCTGAAAGCGCTGACGGATGCAAAAAATGTTCTGCTTCAGGCGAATGAAAATCCCGTTTCTTCTGAATTGAGAGCGAGATGCCATGCACTGGCTGACTCACTTTTCCGCACTTTTAAGGCGCAGCTCACTATAGAAAAGCATCATGCAACGCCCGGTCGCGGAAACTTTATTGACAATATCGACATTCCGCTGAACGATGCGCTTTGGATGCTGGATCAGTTTTCAAAGATTGAAAAACTGGCGGGAGAGCAGGAGCGTTTAGAGGCTGTTCACAAAATGCTGAATCGCACCAATCCCGGTCCCGGCGGTTTTTATGATAACTTCGGAATGCCTTCGTCATGGAACCGGATTCGTTCTGCCAAAACATGGAAGGAAGACCCGAGTAGTCTGGAATCGCCACGTGTCAGCTTTGGCGTGGGATTACAGGGAGAGGACTGGGTGCATGAAGTGGTGGCAAAAGGTTTTGAAGGACTTACAACGCCACTGGCATGGATGGTTCAGATCAATACCCTGTATGACACTCCGCTGGTTGCCGAATATGATAATCTTGACCCCGATGCGGAATATATACTCAGAATTGCATATACAGGGCGTTTTCGTGCCAGCATTATGTTAGAAGCTGATGGCGTGTTGATACACAATTATATACGTATGGGAACCAGTCCGATTCACGAATTTGAGTTGCCGGCAGAAATCACCCGGGATGGAAAAGTTACCTTCACCTGGTCGGCTGGAACCGACGATTCAAGCGGTGGCGAACGCGGTTCGCAAGTTGCCGAAATATGGCTTATCCGAAAATAGTATCAGGAGAAAAACTATGAAAACAGATTTGAAAATTGCAGGCGGGAAAAGGATGTTTTCAACTCTTTTTGCACTCTTTTTAGCTGGTGTAACTTCAGCGCAGGTAGCTGTGAAGCCCGAACCCCGTGAAGGGTTTGAGGAGCGAATCCGCAGTGCGCTAAGCGCCATGCCGGTGGTGGACACGCATGAGCATCTGGCGAGTATCAATTCGCTGTCGAAGAGCAAAACGCTTGATTTCATGTGGCTGTTTCATCAGTATGCCGATGACGATATCAAGGCGGCAGGCATGTCAAAACCACAGTTCACACGGCTGATGTCCGACTCCATTACTGTTTCTGAAAAATGGGAAATTTTGCAGCCTTTTTATGAAGCTTCGTTCAATACTGCCTACAACAGGGTGACACTGCTTTCAGTTGACCATCTGTTTGGCGTGAAGGAGTTTAACGAAAAAACGGTGCATCAGCTCACCGACAAGCTCAGGGAGGTGTATCAAACCAACTGGTACCACACGGTTCTCAGGGACAAATGCAATATTCAGTTTGTAATCAATGATTCCAAACCAATTCCCGGAAATCCCGAGTTTTTTAGATATACCACCCGTTTCGACTATTTTCAGTTGGATTCACGGACAAAAATTGAGCAGTTGGCGAAAGAGCACGAAACAACCATTGCCACGCTCGATGACCTGAATGCTACGTTGCGTAAGCATTTTGAGAGTGAAGTGAAGTCAGGGCTGACTACCATCAAAAACTCGTCAGCATATTATCGTTCGCTCTATTTTGAAGATGTGAGTCACGAAAAGGCAGAGGAAGTTTTCAAAAAAGTGATGGCAACCGGGGATACGCCGATAGATGAGTATGCTGCAAAGCCACTTGCCGATTATATGATGCACCGGATTTTGGATCTGGCGCGCGAATTTCAAAAACCGGTGCAGATTCATACCGGATTGCAGGCAGGCGACGGCAACTACATTATGAATGCAAATCCTGCACTTTTAGCCAATCTGTTTCTGAAATACCGTCATGTGAAGTTTGTGCTGTTTCATGGCGGCTATCCCTACGGCGGCGAGTTTGGAAGCTTAGCAAAGAATTTCCGAAATGTTTATATAGACCTTTGCTGGCTCTATATTATCTCGCCGTCCTACAGCGAGCGGTATCTGCACGAGTGGCTGGAAACTGTTCCCGCAAATAAGATTCTCGCTTTTGGCGGTGATTATGAAAACGTTGAAAATGTTTACGGACACCTGCTTTTTGCAAAGGAAATCATTGGAAATGTGCTTGTTGAAAAGGTAAAAACCAGATATTTCACTGAGGAGGAAGCGCTGAAAGTAGCCCGCATGATTCTCCATGATAATGCGGTGAAATTGTTTGATTTAAAACATTGACAGGTAACTTTTTATTTTAATACTGAAAGATAAATTGCCAATAAAAAAGCAATACAGAAGAAAATCTTAGTGAAAATTTCGTGCCTGCTTGTCGGTAGATAGGCTTTTGAGGTATAAAATATTAATTATGAATCAATTTTGAGAATTAATAGGTTGATAGTCAGCGAGTTTTATGTTTTAATATTCGCGTTCCGTTTAAACATCAGATTACAAAAACAATTTAAGAATCATAAAAATATGAAGCAACTCATTTTTAAAATATTTACAGCAATATTGTTTTTTACTTCATCTCATTTTTATTCCTTAACTGCGCAAACAACATCGGAGCACCGGGATGGGAAAATCCTTGAAGGAGAAGAGTGGCTGCCGTTTGGCTACCCTTCCAAAGCTGATTTTTATATTTCTCCGCAGGGAAACGACAGCTGGTCGGGTACATTGGAAGCGCCTAACGCAGATAGTAGCGACGGACCGTTTCTCACCATCGAAAGAGCGCAACGGGCAGTTCGTGAGCTGAAAGCTCAGGTTTATAAACCGAAAGATCCGCCGGTGGAAAAACGCTGGATTGGGTCGCCGCACCCTTTGGGAAGAGGAAAAGATATTCTGGTCTATTTACGTGGCGGAACCTATCCGTTGGCACAACCGCTTCTGTTTCAGTCGGCTGATGGCGGCGAACGGGTAGAAACCAACCTGCCTACCGGTGCTTTTGAATACCATAAACTAAAAGATCACTATGTTACATACGCTGCATATCCCGGGGAAAAACCGGTTATTACCGGTGCACAGCCGGTAACCGGGTGGACAAAAAAAGGGAACATCTGGACTGCACCGTTTAGTGCTGATTCTGTAGGAATGTTTGTGGTGGACGGAAAGCGGCAAACCCTTGCACGCATGCCAAATGAAGGTTATTTTGTACCGCCGGTAATCTCTTCATCAACGGGAGAGCTCCACTTCAACAAAGGAGAGCTGAAAAACTGGAAAGACATGGAGAATAACCGTGTGGTAATGCTTTTACGCTGGCACACGGGTATCAATTCTTTTGTGAAAATTGACGAAAAGAGTGGTGTGGCTACGTTCCAAAAGCCACAGGATGGGGTGGTGATTGTTCCGCCACGTTATTATGTGGAAAATGTGAAAGAATTTCTGGACGCTCAGGGCGAGTGGTTTTTCGATGAAAAGCTGAAGGAGATAAGTTATATTTCCGAAACCGGAATTGAAGATATGAACCGGATTTCATCCGGTGTACCCCGATTAGATAATTTAGTTACTGTGCAGGGAGAACTTGAAAAGCCGGTGCGCAATCTGCGCTTCTACGGATTGACTTTTGAAGGCACCGTTGCCGGAAACAGTGCACTCAAATATGAGTTTGCACATGCCTGCGAACTGGTTGACGGCGAAATCCGCTCCTGTATGGGAACCGGACTTTCGCTCCTGAACGGCTGCTACCAGACCCGGATTCTACGAAACCGCCTTGAAACTATTGACAATGGTGCAGTTGTTATCCGCGGTCCGCGCAACCCGAAAGACGGACGCGAAATTACACGGGAGACCCAGTTTTCCTACAACCGGCTCTACGATTGCGGCGGTACAAATATTCATGCTTCCTATACACTGATGACGACTATTTCGCACAACTACATTACCAAAACGCGCGGACGCTTTGCCATTGATGTGGGCGGCTGGTCAAACCTGGAAGAGGCAATTGACGGCGGATACCTTGTAGAGTATAATCATCTGGACGATGTGCAGCAGGATGCCGACGATACGGGGGCAATCAAAACTGCCGGAATGACCTTTAACTCACTGGTGCGCAGAAACCTTGTACACAACGTAAATGCCGGCTTTTTCAACGATAATGTCGCTTTTTGGTTCGACAATATGTCTATCGGCTGGACGGCGGAGGAGAACATATACTACAATTTAGAGCAGGGCGAATGGAAATTGTGCGCCGCAATGATTGAGGATAACACCTACCACAATAATTTTACCATTGAAGCGCCTGAAAATGCACCAGAACTGATTATCGAAGGGGAGCCGCTTTTTGAAGAGAGCAACCTAAGGATTGAAGCGGCATCTAAAACTGCGTCGGGAGCCGTGTCTGCCGGAAGTGTGATCCGGGTTTCTGCCGATGTGAAAAACATTGGCTCCACGGGAATGGCTCCTGTGGAACTGTACGTTGACGGCAAGGTGCGGGAGAAACAGCTGTTCCCGGTAATCAGAAATAACAGCCGCAGCATTGAGTTTGAGGTGCGGATTTATGACGAAGGCGAACACCATCTGGCAATTGGTTCAGCTGATTATCAGTCTGTTCGCATCGAGGGTGAGAAACCGGCAGTTGTTTTTGAGGATTTTCAGCTCTCAAACGACCGGCTGATTCAGGGAGAAAAAGTAAAGGCAACTGCACTGGCGCGAAATCTCACAGCCGAGCCGCAGAAACTTGAAGCTGTCCTGTTTTTTGACGATGCAAAAGTACAAAGCCAGCCCATGGAACTGGAACCCAACAGTACTGAAAATATTTCTTTTGAACTGGAGCCGGCAGCTGGACTTCATCGGGTACACATCGGAAACAGTGCGGCAAAGAAGTTAAATGTTGCTAACGGCAAAATATTGGATATTAACTCATTGTCGATTTTGGAATACTGTTCTGCAAAAGCAAAACCTTATGAGATTGAAGCCGATGCAAAGGCTAACCGGTTTAAAATCAAAGCAGGCGGCTCCGATTTTTTTCATGCTGAAGATTCCTATGCTGCAGCATATGTGAAAGGAATAAAAGGCGATTTTGTGGCAACTGTTAAAATCAGTCAGTTTGGTGATCGTACGCACGAATGGTTTCGTTCGGGACTGTTTGTGCGGAACGATATTGCCAAAAGTTTTGATACGCAGCCTGGCAGTAAGGGATCGGTTCTGGTATTTGCCACTCCCGGGCGTGCGGGAATCGAATATGATGAATTTGCCAATGGCTGTATGCACAAGGCAAGCAGCGAAAATCTACCGGAAAATTCACAAACTCCCATCTATCTGAAAATAGTGCGTCACGGAAACAGCTTCAGCGGCTATATTAGTCTGGATGGCATCAACTGGATTATCGAACGGCACACTACCGATATTCCGGGGATTAACGACTCCGTTGATATTGGTCTGGCAGCCGGAGCACCCGACACACAGCAGTATTGGGTTGAATTTTCCGACTGGAAAATTGAAGTAGCAGAATAGTACTGCCCTCTGGACAGGAGTTTAGTGTTGCTTCATTATCACAAGTTTGCGTTTGTGGTTAATTAAATTTTGCCCTTTGGGCAAGCTGAATATATTATTGTTGTTTTTTTCTTTTTTCTAAAGTGCTATCTTTGAAGAATGGATTCGGCGGGGAAGAAATAAAAACTGAAAATGATTAGCTTAAACTTGAAATGGCGCCCCGTTCAGGCTCCGGATAAAAAATATTCAACCAAAATAAAATGAATCAGAAAAAGAATAATTTCAGTAAAAGTCCCTTCTCCCGAAGAGGATTTTTGCACACTTCCGTTGCCGGTACGGTAGCACTTGCTTTTTCGCCCTTTGACTGTTCATCGGGTAAATCCAAACAGCCGGCTCAGGGAACTCCCGACATTCAGGGATTTGATGAACTTTCTACAGCAGCCGATCCTTATGCAGGCTGGAACTCCTTTTCCGGCAGGAAAATAAAAGTGGGGATAGTGGGTTACGGGCGCAGCAAATTTGGTGCTTCGTTTGGTTTTCAAAATCATCCCAATGTGGAGGTTGTAGCTGTCAGCGACCTTTTCCCGGATCGTTGTGAGGAGTTAGCCAAAGTAACCAACTGTAAAAAAACATACCCTTCGCTTGAAGAGTTGGTAAAAGACAAGGAGATTGAAGCGGTTTTTGTTGCCACCGACGCGCCGGGACACATGCAGCACTGCCTTGAAGTATTAAAACACGGCAAGCACGTGGCAGTTGCCGTTCCGGCAGTTTTTGGTTCTGTTGAAGATGCCCATAAGCTGTATGAAGCGGTGAAATCCAGTGGATTAAAGTACATGATGTTTGAAACTTCAATGTTTCGGGAAAGCCTGTGGGCTATGCGGCAAATATACGAAGCCGGCAGCTTCGGCGAGCTGGTTTATGCCGAGGGGGAATATTATCACTACATGGATGAGCCTATTGATTCCTACAAAGGGTGGCGCATCGGTTTGCCGCCACAGTTTTATCCAACGCATTCCAATGCTTTTCACCACTGCATCACCGGTGGCAGTTTCACTGAAGTTTCCTGCATGGGAATGCCCAGCGTCATTTCGCATTTGAAACCGGAAAATAATATGTATAAAAATCCTTTTGGTACTGAAATCGCTTTTTTTCGCACGAGTGAAGGTGGCACGGCGCGCATGGCAGTGAGCTGGGATACGCCGGGCGACAGTGGCGAGCGGGGCAGGGTACGCGGACAAAAAGGAAGCTATTATAATAAGTTTGAAGGATTAGATGTTAAACTGCCCGAACTGAAAAGGCCTCCGCTTCCGCCGGGAATGCCCTTAGGCGGACACGGAGGCTCTCATGGTTATCTCACCAATGAATTTGTGCATGCAATTCTGGAAGACCGCGAACCGTTAATCGGCGTGGAAATGTCACTGAACCTGACTGTTTCGGGAATTGTTGCCCATCAATCCGCACTCAAAGACGGTGAGCTGCTGAAAATTCCGCAGTTCTAGCTCTGAAATCCAGATTGAAAGGCCTGCTGTACCCGATCTTACTGAACTCCTCCGTACTTCAGGCTTGCCTGCCTTACTGTTGAGGCATTATAAAGCCGTACCGTGAAGATTTCGCTTCCTTCGTCTGTCTCCTTTTTCAGAAACAGTTCGAAGCCGGTTTCAGTATTGGAATAGGCAATATCCTGTGTTTTTATGCCGACAGTACAATTGGTAATCATCTCTTTGGTAAAGGAGTAGGTCTTTGTGTTGGAGGCAACGGAGATATTGCCATTGTTGAAAATGGTCACTTCATAGGCTTTGTCTTTCGTAAATTCACTTGTGAAGTTTGTAGTGATTGATGTGCCGGTGAAGTTCACCTTCATGGCATTGTCAACAAAGAAAGTTTCGCAGGAGTCAGGTTTATCGTCTTCATCTTTATCCTTTTTGCAGGAAAAGACGGCTGTCGCCAGTAGCAAAGCCAGAATAATGAGTAATGGTGCATTTTTTTTCATAACTTTTATATTTTAATATTTCAACTTTAGTATAATTTCTTACTTACCGAATTGATTGTTAAAATAATTCAGCAATTTATGTTGTAATGTTTGCGAATAAGTTGTCTGGGGTTGTGGGGCAGGGTAGATTATGGCGCCGGGTTATTTAAACCAGTAACTCACCGAAAGTGAGAGAACGGTATTTCCATTATTGGCATCATCCCATAATTCGGTTAGTCCATATCCAAAATTCAGCCCAATATGCCAGTTGTCATTGAGTTTGTAGCCACCCATTATATTGATACCGAAATCAATACGTTTGTCTTCTTCAAATTCAAATGATTTACCTGAATAATTCTCTAAAACCTCACCAGTATTACTATCTGTATATTCAGTTGACCAGTTTCCGAACAGTCCTATACCGATGTATGGTCCGGCACCAAAATAGAGCTTATCCATTTGAAGTACCCCATATACAGGCAGCTCAACATACCATGTATTTTCTTTAGATTTTCCTGTTTCATCATCCCAGTCATCATTCCAGAGCTCTCTTGATCCTTTGCCGTTGATTATTAATCCTGATTGGAGGGAGAAATTTTCTGAAATTTCATAATCACCCAAAATTCCCAGCTGAAACGAGGGCTGCAACATACTTTTGTCACCATCCTCTTTTCTGTATTTTAGCTCATCCTTAATGTAATGATACCAGGCTCCGTTAATACCTGCTTTAACTCCGATGGTGAGTTTTTCGCTCAGGGAAACCTGTGCTTCAGATTGCTGGGCAGTTGTTAATAAACTTACTGTCAGCACTAAAAATAAAAATTTTTTCATAATTTGATTTTTAAGTGGAATGAATTAAAACTAATCTCAGTTATCATTATGATAACGTTGAGATAACGCGAAAAAGCAGTTTTTTGTTCAGAAAACAACAAAAAGAGCCTTAATTCTTAATCTGTCTTGGTTTTCAAACTCAAAATTCAAAGTCTCGGGTTCGAAAAAAACAGAAAGCCGATGACATGGATGAGTAGGCTCAATACGGATGTTTATGGGATTAATAATCTGCGTAAATCAGCAAAACCTGCATAAAATCAGGAGGATCAAGGAGTAGCATAAAGAATTACAAAATCGCCTAATCAATATTATTGGCTTTAAAAATAAAAATTCAAGAAAATTCACCACAGAGAACACAGAGAAGCACAGAGAAGCACAGAGAATGATTTAGTGAAACTTAGAGCCTTCGTGATTTTGTAGCAAAAATAAAGAGACACACTTCGATCACTTCGACAAGCTCAGTGGCCACCCAGTGGCCGTTCAGAGTCCATAACCAATTGAATAATCTGCGAGAAATAAATTACACAAGAAATGCCACCGAAACACCAAACCACCAAGACCCACAAAAAATCATTAAAAAAGCTTCCCTCCCTGCCTGTACCAACTATGAAACCACATGGTTAAACCTTTGGGTTTAAACTTTGGAATTTTGGTTGGTTCGCAGGTGATTGTTTAGATTTGCGAATGGCGGTTCCTGTTGGGGCGCAAGCGTTATTTTATATCTGAAAAATTTATAAATTTTAATTAAAAAAACGATGAGACAATTTTTTAAACTTGTTTTGATTTTCGCTTTTGTATTTAATTTGATGGTTTCGTGCGGCAACCAAGCCGGGCAACCCGGCCTTGAAAATGCAGTGATTTTGATTTCACCGTCGCTCACTTCGCCTATGTTGGAAACAGCTCCGCTGGTTTTGACCGAGGAGGTTGCCAAAAGAACTTCACTCAATTTGCAGCAGGTTAGCGACTGGAACAGTAAGACCGTGATTGCACTGGCGCTTTCGGGTGACAAAGAGCTGTTCGGGAAAGCCGTTCCGGCGAGCAGCGATGGCAGCAGCCCCGAATTTAAAGCTGAAGGTTTCCGGTTAAAATATGTTGAAGAGGGCGGCAAAAAGACGCTTTGGATTATCGGTGCCGATGCACGCGGTGTTCTCTTCGGAATTGGTAAGCTGCTGAGAATAGCCGAACTGGAGGATGGGCTGTTCCGTATTCCGGAAGCTGTTGATTATGCCACTTCACCTGAATATCCGCTTCGCGGTCATCAGTTTGGTTACCGAAATACCGCCAATTCATGGGATGCCTGGGATATTGAGCAGTTTGACCAGCACTTCAGGGAGCAGGTTCTTTTTGGCGCAAACAGCTTTGAGAGTATTCCATTTCAGGAGGAAAAAATCAGCGAGCACATGAAGATTCCGCGCGATGTCATGAATGTGGCAATGAGCGAAATATGCCTGAAATATGATGCAGAATACTGGGTATGGACGCCGGCAACATTTGATTTGAAGAATACCGGACTGCGCACAAAAGAGATTGAAAAGCATGAAGCATTCTATAAGGCTTGTCCGCGTTTAGATGCAGTTTTTTTCCCGGGTGGCGATCCGGGTAACAATCTTCCCGAAGATGTGATGCCTTTCCTTGAGGAGCTCACCACAATTTTGCATAAATATCACCCTGATGCCACCATGTGGATATCTCTGCAAGGCTTCAGCGAAAAAAGCGTAAAATACTTTTTTGATTATCTGAATGAAAAAAGCCCCGACTGGCTGGAAGGCGTTGCCAACGGACCGAGCAGTCCGCCGGTTGAAATTGAGCGCCAGCTTCTGCCGGAGAAATATAAACTCAGGCTCTATCCCGACATTACTCATACTGTCAGATGTTCTTATCCGGTGAAGCAGTGGGATCAGGCTTATGCACTCACCGAAGGGCGCGAATGCACCAATCCGCAACCTTTATATTATGCGGAAATTTTCAGGAGAGATATGCCCCCAACCGACGGGTTTCTCTCTTATTCTGATGGAGTTAACGACGACGTGAACAAGGTGGTATGGAGCTGGTTGGGCTGGGATTCCAAGGCAGATGTAAAAGAGATTGTCACCGAATATACCCGCTTTTTCTTTGGAAATCGGGTTGCAGAAAAGGCTTCCGAAGGAATTTTGGCTTTAGAGGAAAATTGGGTAGGTCCGTTAGAGGGGAATGAAACAGTTGGAAAAACGCTCGAATTGTGGAAAACGATTGATGCTGAAAATCCGCAGTTAGCTGGCAACTGGCGCTGGCAGCAGCTGGTGATGCGTGCTTACTACGACAGCTTTGTTCAGCAACGGCAGGCATACGAAAGAGGGCTTGAAAAAGAGGCTTATGAAATTCTTGCAAATGCCGGCACCACCGGCGCCGACAAGGCAATGGACGAAGCGCTTAAAGTGTTGGAGAAGGCAGAAACAGAGCCTGCTGCACAGGAGCTTCGGGAAATTATCGTAGATTATTGCGAGCAGCTGTTCCAATCGGTTGGTTTGCAAACCAGCGTGCCAAAATATGGTGCAAAAAATCACGAAAGGGGAGCAATTCTCGATTTTATTGATTACCCGCTGAACAACCGCTGGTGGCTTGAAGATGAGTTTGAAAAAGTGAGGGAAATGAAATCGGAGCAGCAGAAAATTGCCCGGCTTGATTTTATCAGAACCTATGAAACGCCCGGTGAAGGCAGTTTCTATGACAATATTTCCAGCGCGGATGCAAAGCATGTGGTTTCTGAAACCGATGATGCCATCGACTATCTGTGGGAGGAGAACGGTTTCAGCCGCAAAAGGCTCTCTACCCAGCTTTTCCAGTTCAGCCCGGTTTTGGAATATGACGAACTTGATCCGAAGTCGGATTATCTGATCCGCGTTGCCGGATACGGCGAAGCGCTGCTTCGTGCCAACGGTGAGCGGCTCACGCCAACAAAATATGAGAAAGGATATGAGCAGTTTAAGGAGTTTCCACTGCCAAAAGAGCTGATTAAAGAGGGTAAACTGAAAATCACCTTCGACCGCCCCGATGAAGGACACCTTAACTGGCGCATGCAGTCGCGCGTAACCGATGTTTGGGTGCTGAAGCAGTGAGAAGAGATTTGGAGGTTGCTTTCTCAAAAAATAATTATATTTGAATAATGGAACTCGTCCTGAAAATAGGGACGAGTTCCATTTATTCGTTAATAATCAGTCTGAAACTATTAACAGCCCGTAATTGGCTGGATTATTTGTATTTATCAGCTTAACCTTAACATCTAGAAGTGCTTCGCAATGTTTTTTATGATTTTTAAAAATAAGTAGATGAAATACTTACCATTTTTTTTGTTTATAACCCTACCATTTTTGGCAACGCCGCAACGCCCGGCGCAAGGACCTGTTTCCGATAAAATACATAATCCGCTGGAAATGGGTTATAAGCTGGTGTGGAGCGATGAGTTTGAGGGAAATCATCTGGATACGACCAAATGGCGCGTTCGCGGGATTGGATCCCGAGCAGTTTCTTATGTTTCTCCACGTGCTGTGAAAGTTGAAGGCGGATATCTGAAACTGTTTGCACTGAATGAAAACGACACTTTGTTTGCAAGCGCTGTTGGTACGCAGGGTTTATTTATGGCAAAATACGGTTG
Source organism: uncultured Mariniphaga sp. (assembly GCA_964398855.1). Classification (GTDB taxonomy): domain Bacteria; phylum Bacteroidota; class Bacteroidia; order Bacteroidales; family Prolixibacteraceae; genus Mariniphaga. The sequence continues at coordinate 25,611 of CAYNOQ010000002.1, forward strand.
GTTTGAATGTCGTGCACAGGTACAAAAGTCGCCGGGAGGGGTATGGGCTGCCTTCTGGATTCAGTCAGCAGAAATTTCCAAAGGGGAAGATCCTGCAAAATTTGGCGCTGAAATCGATATCATGGAATGTTTCCGTAAACTGGGAGATGATATTGTTTCACATAACGTTCACTGGGCATACGGACCTAACCAACAGTCAACACGGGGTTACCAGAGCTATTTGGAGGGGTTGGGAGAAGGATTTCACAATTTTGCACTGGAATGGTTGCCTGATCGCTATATCTTCTATGTTGACGGGCTGAAGTTTTATGAGGTTATGCAGGGAATTTCACAAATTGAGGAGTACCTTATTTTGAGCATGGAATATCCCAATAATCTGAAAGAAGTTGAGAAGTCGGTTTTTCCTGATGTTTTTCTGGTTGATTATGTGAGGGTTTATCAAAAAGAGTAAAAATTTCAAAAGGTCACAGGAATACATAGGCAAAGCCTGAGGTCTGGGATTTATATTCAAAGAAATACCCATTAAAAAAGGGAAGCCATGCTTCCCTTTTTTAAAAACTATCTTTGTACTTTTTTTCTCGAAGAATAGTTGATATGCAGTGCTGCGGATTTTCGCAGCTCCTGTTTTATATCGGTAACAATCCCCATTTTCGTATTTTCATCCACCTTCAGTGATGTGATCATCATGGGTCTTTCAGCCTCATTTCTGGCTTCTCTTTCTGCAATGATATATTCCTGAATGTCAGGAACGCCTGCAAACTGGTCATTGAGCTGAATCCGGGATGCTATCCCAAAATGCTTTTGGTATTCGGGCAGCGGTTCTCCCACATAGATATAGCTTACCAATGATTTTTTCTCCAGTTTTGTCAGTTCAGTTGCTCCGGGCAGTGTGATTTTTACCATATATGTTACTTCACGCATGGTTGTAGTAACCATGAAGAAGAACAGCAACATGAAAACAATGTCGGGTAATGAAGCTGTCGAAATGGGTGGAAGTTCTTTTTCTCCTTTTTTTCTGAATTTACTCATTTATCTTCCTCCTACTCTTTTTGGTTCAGCCTCCGAAATTCTGGATGGATAAATTTCCCGGACAGCATCCTGCTGTTCCTTGTCCAGATCATTAAAGGCTTTTCCGAATTGAATTTTTGCCAACTCATCTCTCAGTTCACTAATAGCAGCAACCAGCTCGTTTTGAACAGCGATGTAAGTGCCATATTGAGTATCCATGTCATTGCGCAGTGAGATAACCCCCTTGGTTATCATCACATCTCCGAAGTAGGGAACGGTTTTTTGTTCCTTTTCAGGGAGATGCTCTTCATTGCGCGGGTTAGCCATGAATTCCTTAGCCATATCGCGTAGGTTTTCAATTCTGGCATATTCGTTTTCCACCAGAAGTTGGTTGTCCCGGTTCACCAGAACAACAAACACGTTACGCTCCTTGATCATCTGATCGTCATCTTTGAGCGTCTCGGGATCAACCCATTGCGGAAGTCTTCTTTCCAGACCGCTGTCAACGTCCATCGTGGTTGTTACCAGGAAAAAGATGAGCAACATAAAAGCAATGTCAGCTAAAGATGTTGCCGGTATTTCAGGTGTTTTTCTTGCCATATTAAATTTTCCTGTTTTAGTACCACGAATTAATTACTTCTTAAATAAACGGGTGACAGACGACAACACGATAGATAGAATGGCTAATCCAAAGAGGATATACGTGGCATATAATCCTGCATCAACCAGTTTAGCTACTTTTGGTGTCAGTGTCCCGTCGTTAATAAATTTTTGTACACCGATAAACTGCGGAATTGCATCTGAAGCAATCAGATACGACACAAGGGCAACAACTCCAAGGAAAGCTATGGAAATGAGCCCTTTTTTCGCTATTTCAAAATCGGTCGTCATCAGAAAGATGTTTGCAATAATTGCAATTCCTCCTGTAGCAATAAGTAGAATGTAAGCCCAGACAAGGTTGGAATTAATCCAGTTTCCCATCGTCATATCAGCATCGTTGTCACTAATGTTAACCATCATGGATACGACTAATACTGCCGATACAATGAGCAGGGCCCACAAAATTATTGTAGTGAACTTCTCTAATCTTCCCATTGGTTATCCTTGTTGTTTTTTAACTTGATATTTTACCAGCAAATCCAGAAGTGAAATGGATGCGTCTTCCATATTATTCACAATGCTGTCAATTTTTGCAACACAGTAGTTGTAGAAGAACTGCAGGATAATTGCTACCAGCAAACCGCCCACAGTCGTAATCAAAGCTACTTTAATACCACCGGCAACCAGTGAGGGAGAAATATCCCCGGCAATTTCAATGGCATCGAAAGCAACAATCATCCCCACAACGGTTCCAAGGAACCCAAGCATAGGCGCCAGTGCAATAAACAGTGCAATCCAGCTTAATCCTTTTTCAAGGAGACCTGTCTGTACACCACCGTAGGAAATAATTGATTTTTCAACCATGTCAATTCCATGATCGAAACGGTCAAGTCCCTGATAAAAAATACTGGCTACAGGACCCCGGGTTTTTCTGCAAACATCTTTTGCAGCCTCTACCCCTCCACTTTCAAGAGCCTGTTCAACTTTTACCAGCAGTTTTTTTGTGTTTGATGTTGCAAGATTCAGATAGAGAACTCTTTCAATTGCAAACGCCAAACCTAAAATCAAACTGATTAAAATGAAGGACATAAACATTGGACCGCCTTCAATAAACTTCTGTTTGAGCTGGCTGTGCAGTGACTGTCCTCCTTCTGCTGCAGCGGCGGCTGCTTCAAAAGGATCAGCTGCCACTACCTGTTCTTGTTCCTGTTGATCAGCAGCGGGCTCCTGATCCTGAGCAACCACAGCATTTGTTGCCATGAAAAACAGCATTCCTGATAATGCCATTAAAGCGAATAGTCTTTTCATAATAAATACGAATTTTTTAGTTAATAATCTCCTTGATACTTTAAAATTTATTTAATCTGAATATTTAATTCCTGATTTAACACAACAAATAACACGTTTTCAAATGAAAAAATCAAATTTAATGGAGTGAATTTTTTAGTTAAAATTTATAAAATCCGGATTTTTCCTATCGGAGCTAATTCTTTTTCTTTGTAATCTCGCTGATGTCCAGCGTTTTGCCTGTTTTTGCGTTTACTGAATCCTCACAATTTGCAAAAAGATTAATTTTTTTACTCCCGATTTTCAAAATTTCAAATCACTCTTTTTTTCATTTGCCGGGTAAAATGCCCGTTTCATTTTCAAGCGGAGAGAGAGGGATTCGAACCCTCGGTACCGTTTCCGGTACACACGCTTTCCAGGCGTGCCAGATAAGCCACTCCTGCACCTCTCCAATTTTTTCAGATTTGAAAATAAGTGCCAAAATTAATAAAAAATCAGGATAAAATGAGCTTGAAAAATTATTTCATGCAATTCCTGTAAAATAATCTCAAAGAAACTGAATGAAACTAAATTATGCGCAATCACCTGCTTTCGCTTTGTATATGTTTCGCATAACTTACTAAAGCTTTCTTTTGTTTTCGATAAAATTCAGGGAAAGGATACGATTAAATTCCGAACAGGTTTCTTGCATTTTGGGTGGTTCTGCAGGCAACTTCATTCACCGGCAAATCAAAAACTTTGGCAATGGTCTGAATCACATAAACAATATATGACGGCTCATTGCGCTTGCCCCGTTTGGGAACGGGCGCCAGATACGGGGAGTCTGTTTCAACTACGATATTTTCTAACGGAATATTTTTAATCACTTTCTGCAATTCACTGTTTTTGAAGGTAACAACTCCACCAATACCCATCATAAAGCCTAAATCTACGATTTGTGAGGCTTCCTTCTCACTCCCTGTAAAGCAATGGAAAATACCTTTGAGCGAACCGTCCTGCTCTTCTCTGACGATGGAAATAATCTCCTGAAATGAGCTTCGCTCGTGAATAACAATTGGCAAATCATGTTTTTTTGCCAGTTTAATCTGATATCTGAAAGCGTCTTGCTGCTCTTTTTTCAATGTTTTGTCCCAGTGCAGGTCAATGCCGATCTCCCCGATTCCATAAAACTTTCTTTTTTCCAGCCAATATTCCACTGCCTGAAGCTCTTCCCTGTAGTCTGCGGCAACCGAAGAGGGATGCAGCCCCATCAGCGGAAAGCAGAGATGAGGATAAGTATCGGACAAATCAAGAAGACGCTTGACGGTTGAAGAGTCCAGATTGGGCAGGATTATCTTCTTGACACCATTGTCATAAGCCCGCTGAAGCACTTCGTCAATGTCGTGCAAATAGTCTTCAAGATAAATATGTGCATGTGTATCAACCAGCATTTTTAAAGCTTGAATTTGCTCCAAAAATAAAAAAGTGTTTTAATCTGACTGTGTTTTCAATTTTAACAAAAGATTAAATAATCAGATTAAAACACTTGACAAACATAAAGTTGCATTTGCAAAATCAGACTACTCCCTGATCGAGCATAGCATCAGCTATTTTCACAAATCCGCCAATGTTTGCACCTTTAATGTAATTTACCTTACTCTTTTGGTCAGATGTTACCCCATAGTTAACACAAGTGCTGTGAATATTCTCCATTATCACTTTCAGACGCTCGTCAACCTCTTCACTTGTCCAGTTAATCCGCATGTTATTTTGTGACATTTCTAATCCGGAAACTGAAACTCCGCCTGCATTGACAGCTTTCCCCGGTGCAAAAACAATATTTTCCGAAAGAAATTCGGCAGCATCGGCAGTTGTTCCCATGTTGGAAACTTCGGCAACCAGATAGCAGTTGTTTTTCACTAGCTGCCGTGCATCGTCAATGTTCAGCTCATTTTGTGTTGCGCAGGGCATTGCTACGTTTAGAGGAACTTCCCACGGTTTTTCCCCTGGAATAAATTTTGCGCCGAACTCTTGTGCATAAGGCTCAACCACATCATTGTTGGAAGCCCGCAGTTCGAGCATATAGTCAACTTTTTCGCCTTTCACTCCGTTGGGATCATAAATGTATCCGTCGGGACCGGAAATAGTAACCACTTTGCCACCCAGTTCATTGATTTTTTCAACCGTTCCCCAGGCAACATTTCCGAAACCGGAAACACCGAAAGTGAGTCCTTCAATATCTTTCCCCATGCGTCTGAGCATGTGCTGCACAAAATAGACTGCTCCATAGCCGGTGGCTTCCGGGCGAATGAGGCTGCCTCCCCATCCAAGTCCCTTTCCGGTGAAAACTCCGGTGAATTCGTTGTTGAGCCTTTTATACTGACCATAAAGGTAGCCGATTTCGCGCTTTCCAACGCCAATATCACCTGCCGGAACGTCAGTGTTGTGCCCGATGTGCCGGAAAAGCTCGTTCATAAACGACTGGCAGAAACGCATGATTTCGCTGTCTGATTTTCCTTTCGGACTAAAATCGGAACCGCCTTTTCCACCGCCCATCGGCAGGGAAGTAAGACTGTTCTTGAAAGTTTGCTCGAAACCTAAAAACTTCAGGATGCTTAAATTGACACTTTGATGAAAACGGATTCCTCCTTTATAGGGACCGATGGCGGAATTGAACTGAATTCGGTATCCGCGGTTTATCTGAATTTCTCCCTTATCGTCAACCCAGGGAACACGAAAAATAATGGTGCGCTCAGGCTCTACCATTCTTTCGAGAATTTTTGCACGCTGGTATTGTGGTTTTTGCTGATAGTGTTCCCAGACGGAACCGACCACTTCTTCAACTGCCTGATGAAACTCTGTTTCCCCGGGTGTTCTCTGTTCTACGCTGGCAAGGAATTCGTTAATTGATACTGTCATTTTTGCTCGTAATTAAATTATTTTGAACAAAATTAGATAAGTAAATAAAAATGCGGGAAGATGAAGTGAAATTGCGTTAAATATTAATTTTTTTATAACTAATGGTTTGAAGTTTATTTCAGGTTAATTCTTTTAAATCAACACAATTAATGGCTGTTTTATATAAAAAAGAAAGCCTTCCCAATTGAGAAGGCTTTCTGATTAATGAGATGTTATGTTGTATAATGATGTTTTACATCATTCCACCCATACCGCCCATTCCGGGTGCACCGGCTGGCATTGGCGGATGATCTTCTTTCACTTCAACAATTACAGTTTCTGTGGTGAGCAGCATACCAGCGATTGAAGCGGCATTTTCCAATGCAATCCGTGAAACTTTTGCCGGGTCGATAACGCCGGTTTCGTAGAGATTTTCAAACTGATCGTTGCGTGCGTTATATCCGTAATCATCTTTACCCTCGCGAACTTTCTGTACGATTACTGCACCCTCTTTGCCGGCATTTTCAACAATTTGACGCAGTGGCTCTTCGATGGCACGTTTTACGATTTCGATACCGGTCTGCTCGTCTTCATTTTCGCCCTTCAACTCGTTCAAAGCGGGAATAGCGCGCAAATAGGCAACACCGCCACCGGGAACAATACCTTCTTCAACAGCAGCACGGGTGGCGCTCAATGCGTCGTCCACGCGGTCTTTCTTCTCTTTCATTTCCACTTCGGAAGCTGCGCCAACATAAATTACGGCAACACCGCCGGCAAGCTTGGCAAGACGCTCCTGAAGTTTTTCGCGATCGTAGTCTGAAGTTGTGGTTTCAATCTGCTTTTTAATCTGTCCTACACGTGCTTTGATTGAATCCTGTTCTCCTGCACCGTTTACAATTGTTGTGTTTTCCTTGTCAACGGTAATTTTTTCGGCTTCGCCTAACATTTCAAGGGTTGCCTGCTCTAATTTCATTCCTTTTTCTTCGGTGATAACTGTTCCGCCGGTCAAAATGGCAATGTCTTCAAGCATCTCTTTGCGGCGATCTCCAAAACCGGGAGCTTTTACGGCACAAACTTTCAGCGAACCGCGCAGACGGTTTACTACAAGAGTGGCAAGCGCTTCTCCATCAACATCTTCAGAAATAATCATCAGCGGACGACCGGTTTGTGCAGATTGTTCCAGAATAGGAAGCAGGTCTTTCATGGTGCTGATTTTCTTATCGTGAATCAGGATATATGGATTTTCTAATTCGGCTGCCATTTTTTCGGCATCGGTTACAAAGTAGGGAGAGATATATCCGCGGTCAAACTGCATACCTTCAACCACATCAACGTAGGTGTCGGTTCCCTTGGATTCTTCAATGGTGATAACCCCTTCCTTTTGTACTTTTTGCATCGCTTCGGCAATTAAAGCGCCGATGGTTTCATCGTTGTTTGCGGAAACTTTGGCAACAGATTCAATTTTTTTGTAGTCGTCACCAATGGTTTGTGCCTGGTCTGCAAGGCTGTTCACGATTTCAATTACGGCTTTGTCAATTCCGCGTTTCAAATCCATCGGATTTGCACCGGCAGTAACATTTTTCAAACCTACTGCAATGATTGACTGTGCAAGAACTGTTGCGGTAGTTGTTCCGTCTCCTGCATCATCACCGGTTTTGGAAGCCACTTCCTTAACCATCTGAGCGCCTAAATTTTCATACGCATCGGGAAGTTCAATCTCTTTTGCTACCGTCACACCGTCTTTTGTGATTTGGGGTGCGCCAAATTTTTTCTCGATTACTACATTACGTCCTTTTGGACCCAATGTAACTTTAACTGCATCAGCTAATTGATTTACACCTGATTTTAGCTTGTCGCGTGCATCAATGTTGAATTTAATTTCTTTCGCCATTTTATTTTAATTTTTGAAATTGTTAATTTATGCAATGTACAATATGTCTGATTGTGACATCAGTAAATAATCTTCACCGTCTATCTGAAGTTCGGTGCCGGAATATTTTCCGTAAACTACTACATCACCCACTTTTATCTCCATGGGTTCATCTTTTTTGTCACCGCCTGTCAGAACTACTGTTCCTTGCTGTGGTTTTTCTTTTGCTGAATCGGGGATGATAATCCCGCTTTGTGTTTTTTCTTCAGCCTCCTGGGGTTGAACCAAAATTTTACCGGCCAGAATCTTACCTTTTAGCTTTGCCATTATCTCTACTTTTAATTTTTAGTTGTTAAACATTTAATTTAAAAATCGAACTACGGTTTAGCATATTTTATACCAAATGAAAATAGCGCCTGTTTTTCGGGTAGAAAAAGACAAAATTGCACTCAGAAGTATAGTTTTATTTTTGGTGTTTATTGTAATATGTTGATTGTGAGTGATTATAGACGTTTGTGTCAATTCTGACAGGGTGGCAGTGAAACAGTTGAACCTGACTGCACTTATTCAAAACGATATTTGTCAATATCGCGGAAACCACGGAGGAAGTCGGCAATATTCATCCGTTTTTTGCCCGAAAGCTGAATGTCGGTGATGGAAAGCCATCCGTCGCCACAGGCAACGTTCAGTCTGGTTTCGCCATCAGATTCTATGGTGCCGGGAGAAAGAATTTTCTCTATAATGACAGGTTGGGCAAAATATATTTTGCAGTTGATGCGCTCTTTGGTTTCATTACGAATAAGATAGGTCCATGCGGCAGGGTAGGGCGATAGACCACGGATTAGATTGCGGATATTGTGAGTTTCCCGGTTCCAGTCGATTTTAGTGTCCTCCTTAAAAATTTTAGGTGCCGGTTTTAGTATTTCATTTTGTATAAGTTCTTTCTGATTAACGGGTTTTATGTTTCCGTGCGCAAGCGCTTCCACTGTTTTGAGCACTAATCCGGCGCCGGTTTCCATCAGGCGATCGTGAATATCGCCAACTGTATCATTTTCGTCAATTTCGGTTTCCTCGCTGAACAGAATCTGCCCGGTGTCGATTTCATGTGCCAATAAAAATGTGGTAACTCCGGTTTTGATCTCTCCGTTAATGATTGCCCAATTGAGTGGCGCCGCCCCCCTGTATTGCGGCAACAGCGAAGCATGAAGATTAAAAGTGCCCAGGCGTGGCATGTTCCAGACCACTTCGGGCAACATCCGGAAAGCAACAATAATCTGCAAATCAGCCTTTAATGCTTTCAGTTCTTCAAGAAATTCGGGATTTTTGAGTTTTTCGGGTTGCAGAATTTTAAGGTTTTTCTTTGCCGCATATTGTTTAATGGCTGACTCTGAGAGTTTTTTTCCACGCCCGGCAGGTTTATCCGGGGCAGTTATAACCCCCACAACGTTGTAGCCGTTTTCAACAAGTGCCTGTAAGCTGGCAACTGCAAATTCTGGTGTACCCATAAAAACTATCCGAAGTTCCTTCCCTTTCATCTCAATAATTTTGGTTCTTCTGCAAATTTAACGGAATAGTTTGGTTTTGCTTTATTGATGCTCCTAAAGTTTGAGCTGAACTACAATGGACTTATTGAGATAGATTTTTTAATAGTCAGTATCAGGACTTAAGGAAAAGCCGTATCTGAATCCTGCAAAAAAGGGAGAGTGAAATTTTTCACTCTCCCTTTTATAATCTGGTCGGGGTAGCCGGATTTGAACCGACGACCTCGTCGTCCCGAACGACGCGCGCTACCGGACTGCGCTATACCCCGCACTATTTTTCTTGCTCAAACAACTTTGTATTTAATTTCCTTCCCGGAAAAACGGTGCAAATTTAAACTTTTTTGGATAATCATAAGCTTTTATGCTGCAAAAGTCACGGATATATTACCTGAAATACTTTACACGAATTCATCGGTTAATTTTTCCGCGGGTGAATGAAAAATATATTCCCGTACTGCTTATCAGGGTGAAACTCAGAAACCCCCATTTCATCGTTTTTAAAAACAGGTCGGCAGAGACACTCTCCAGTGGTTGATTGCCAATGATTCCCGCAAAGAAAAGCGTTGCCACGGTCATGCTGACAATTTGTCCTACCACGCGCATGGTTGCCGCCGTGCCGGATGCAAGCCCAAGCTGATTTTTCTGCACCGAGCTCATAATCGTATTCATGTTGGGTGACGAAAAAAATGCAAATCCTAATCCTTCCCAAAGTAAAAGCAAGACAATCAGCCAGATGGGTGTGTTGGCAGTCAGAAAGGAGAAGGCAGCCAACCCGATGGCACATATGGACATGCCCAATGTGGCAAGATAACGGGGCTGAATGCGGTCTGAAAGTCTTCCGGCAATTGGTGAGAAAGTTGCCATCACAGCAGGCTGGGCAACTAAAATAATACCGGCATTCTGTGGCGAAAGTCCCTGAATTTTCTGCAAATACAAGCTCAGCAAAAACACAATGGCATAAGTGGCACTGTAGTTAATCAACGCGGCAAGGTTTGAAAATGCAAACAGCCTGTTTCCTGTGAACATCCGGGTTTCGAGCACCGGAAGGGCAGAACGGCTTTCAATCAGCCAGAAAAGTACCAATGTCAGTATGCCGCCTGCCATCAGCAGCCAGCCTGAAACAGCCGGAATTGCCGATGAGCCGTAAACTAAAGTTACCAATCCGATCATGTAAAAAACTGTTCCAGTCAGGTTCATTTTCTTTCTTTCAGAACCGGGGGCGGGGTCTTTCCCCAAAAAACGTAAGGCTAACAGAATCGTGAGAACGCCGAGTACAGACGAGATAAAAAATATTGACCGCCATCCCAGATGTTGGGTGATTATTCCGCCAATAAACGGACCGAATGCCAGTCCGAGATAAACGGCTGAAACCGACATGCCCAGCACTCTCCCGCGATATTGAGGTGAAAAGGCAGAAACCAATATTGCCGGACCGGTGGTACTGGAAAAAGCTGCGCCAATTCCCTGCAAAAACCGAAACAGAATGAGCCAGAAACCGGACGTGGAGAATCCGCAGATTATTGAAGATATGGTGAAAATGGTGACTCCGATTTTAAAAACACGGCGAATTCCGGTCAGGTCTCCCCAGCGACCCACAGGAAGCAGAAACATAGCCGAAGCTAACAGAAAAGATGTGATTACCCAGCTGAGTTTCACGGCGCTCAGCCCAAAACTTCTCTCAATTGCCGGCAGAGCAATATTTACCGACGAAATGAGAAATGAACCCATAAACGAAGTGATAGCAACAATTGCCAGAATCGAAATCTGCTTTTTTGTCCAATCCATAAAATCTTTTCTTCAGGCTTTTAAACGATGGACAAAGATAATATATGCCTTTGGATATGTATTTTGAAAAGATGGTTAGTGTGGAAAACCGTTACTTTAAACAGCTATCGGTTTAAAAATTCAATTCGGGAAAACGTTTAATATCCGTTTCCCGCATCATTTCCCATACGGTTTCCACAATGATTTCCACGTTTGGTTTTGAAAAATACTCGCCGTCAATACCATAAGCCGGACGGTGCTCTTTTGCAGGACATGTGCGTGGCGATGCATCCAGATAGTCAAAAGCTTTTTGCTCTTCCAACACCTTTTGCATCATGTAGGCAGTTGCTCCGCCGGGAACATCTTCATCAATGAAAAGAACCTTGTTCGTTTTTTCGATAGATTTTCTGATAATGTGGTGAGTGTCAAAAGGCATGAGCGTCTGCACGTCAATGACTTCGGCAGAAATGCCGAAACCGGCAAGCAGTCCGGCAGCTCTCACGGCATGGTGCACATTCCACGCGTAGGTTACGAAAGTGATGTCCGTTCCTTCCCTGATGATTTCCGGAATTCCCAAAGGAATTCTAAATTCTCCCAGATTCAGTGGAAGTTTCTCTTTCAGGTTATACCCTTTCAGCGGTTCAATCACAATTGCCGGTTCACTGGCTTCCAGCAGGGTGTTATACATTCCGGCGGCGCGTGTCATATCGCGGGGAACGCAAAGATGAATTCCGCGTAGGGAACCGAGCATCATCTGCATGGGAGAGCCGGCGTGCCACATTCCCTGAAGCTGGTGCCCGCGTGTGCGCACGATTACCGGTGCAATCTGCTTTCCTTTGGTGCGATATTGCAGACTTGCCAAATCGTCACTCAGTGTGGAGTGTGCATAAATCAGATAGTCTAAATACTGAATTTCCGCAATTGGGCGGAAACCGCGCATTGCCATCCCGACTCCCTGTCCGATGATTGTTGTTTCCCGGATTCCGGCGTCTGAAACACGGTGTGCACCATATTTATCATACATTCCGCGCATGCCCTGATTTACGTCTCCTAATTTTCCGGTGTCCTGACCAAAAGTTACCAAATTCGGATATTTGCTGAACAGAACATCGAAATTGCGGCTTAGAATTTCCGAGCCGTTTATTTCGATGTCTTCAGCATTGTAGTGTGGGGGAATTGGGTTAACATCAAGGGCAGAGCCGGTCTTCTCCCTGCGAAGATGTTTACTGTAAAATTCCAGGCTTTTTCTCTCAAATCCTGAAATCCAGCCGGCTAATAATTCTTTTTCTTCCGTTAAAATATCCTGAACGTGAATGGAATAGTAAATTCTTTTGGCAAAGCTGAGATATTTTCTGCGGGTGGGAAAAACGCGTTGCTTAATATCTTCCAATTGTTCGGTTTTGTCGATTTTTCCCTGCGTTGCTTCTTTTATTTGGTTCAGAATACGGGCAAGCTGAGAAACTTCTTCGTGAAAACCGCCCGAATAGTTTGCCCATGCATTTTTGCGCGCTTCCTTTGCTCTTTTAATTGCTCTGTTTTCGATTTGAATAATGGTTTCTATATCGGCTTTTCCATTTTTCAGCAACCAGTTTTTGAACTGATACAATCCGTCAAATTCATGTTCCCAGGCAAGACGTTCATCGCTTTTGTAGCGTTCGTGCGAGCCTGCCGTTGAGTGCCCTAATGGCTGTGTAAGCTCTTCAATATGAAAGAGAACAGGTGTGTGTGTGTTGCGGCAAACAGATATTCCTTCTTTAAAAGTTTCTACTAATCCGGGATAATCCCACCCTTTGCAGGAGTATATATTTATACCGTTTGTGTTCTTTTCAGCTTGAAACCCTTGCAATGCTTTTGAAATACTTGATTTTGTCGTTTGCAATTCAACCGGCACGCTGATTCCGTAGCCGTCGTCATATACTGTGACAGCCAACGGCACCTGCATTACGCCGGCAGCGTTGATGGTTTCAAAAAACATTCCTTCGGAAGTGCTTGCATCGCCAATGGTACCAAATGCCACTTCATTTCCCGAAACGTTGTTGCTCAGGTGTTTTTTCATTTCCGGGTTTTCCCTGACAATTTTTGAAGCCTGAGCAAGCCCCAACAGTCGTGGCATCTGTCCGCCTGTGGAGGATATGTCTGCTGCAGAGTTGTATTTTTCAGAAAGGTTTCTAATTTTACAATCATCGCCCACATTTGCCGTTGTAAAGTGGTTATTGAAATTTCTGCCACCGGTGGAAGGGTTCATTTCGTCATCGGTTTCGCCATAAATCATGGCAAAAAACTCTTCGGGCTGCAAAAGTCCTAATGCAAGCATGAGAGTCTGGTCGCGATAATAGCCTGAGCGCCAGTCGCCCTTTCGGAAAGTTTTTGCAAGCGCCAATTGAGGAAGCTCCTTCCCGTCGCCAAAAATGCCGAAATGAGCGCGTCCGTTGTGTACTTCCCGGCGTCCTAATATACTTAGCTGCCGGCTTAAAAAAGCGAGGTAATAATCATTCAGAATCTCTTCGGTTGTCAGTTGGCTGGTTACGGATATTTGCGTTTTTTCCAAATACATTCTTTAGTTGTTAAAGACTTTTTGTCTTGTATTTGGATAAAGTAACAGTTGGAAATTGGTTTTGTTTATTTGCCGGAGCTTTCCGGTTTTTCAATTTTTCCATAGAATGATATTGCCTGGCGGTTAGTGCTGGTGATATTCAGCGTGGCATATCCCAATTCCGAAATCTGAAACATGAAGGAGATATAATCCATTTTATTTTTCACTTCGAGATTAACCTGGTAACCTTTACCGTCTTTTATCATTTTATATCTTTCAAAAGGGAGGGAAAAATTGAACGGGGTGTCTCTGCCGCCGTAATCAACACGATATGCCACTCCGAAAAACGGGAGATAGGAAGAAATGGAGTCGCCTTTTATTTCCGCATCGAAAGAGTAGCTCAGGTGGATGCTGCCACCGCCAAGCGGCATGGCATGAGTCGGAATGAACACAAAGGATTTGTTCAAAAGCATTTCCTGCACTTCCCGGATACGGTTTTCTTCTCTTTCGGCACGGCGCTCGCTGCGACTTTGAGGAGTTTGCGCCATCAGACCCGAAAAAATGAAAATATTGAAAACTGAGATGAGAATTATACGTTTCATGGTATTCCTTTTTTTAATTGTTAGAATAAGAACTATTTTCGCTGGTATATATTACGGAATATTACAAATTTTGTTCCGCAACATAAAAAAACAGGATATGACAAATAAATATGTTGGTGCGCATGTGAGCGCAGCCGGAGGGGTTGAAAATGCACCGGAAAATGCCCGGCGAATCGGCGCCACGGCATTTGCACTTTTTACAAAAAATCAGCGTCAGTGGGTGGCAAAACCACTAACTGATGAGAGTATTGCCGCTTTTAAGCAAAGGTGTGAAGAGTATGGTTATCTGCCCGGGCATATTCTGCCCCACAACAGCTATCTGACCAATCTCGGGCACCCCGAAAAGGAGGCTTTGCAAAAATCCCAAAATGCCTTTTTAGATGAGATGCAGCGTTGTGAACAGCTTGGGCTTGACCGGCTTAATTTTCATCCGGGAAGTCATCTGAATAAAATCAGTGAGGAGGAGTGTCTCGACATCATCGCCGAATCCGTTAATCTGACACTGGATCAGACAAAAGGCGTTATTGCGGTGCTTGAAATCACAGCAGGACAAGGAAGTAACGTGGGCTACTCATTTGAGCACTTAGCCCGGATTATTGAAAGTGTTCACGATAAAACCCGGGTTGGTGTCTGCATCGACACGGCGCACGCCTTTTCCGCCGGCTATGATTTAAAGAGCGAAAGCGGCTATGAAAAAGTATTTCAGCAATTTGATGAAATCGTCGGTTTTGAATTTCTGAAAGGGATGCACCTGAACGATTCAAAAAAGGAGTTTGCTTCTAAGGTTGACCGGCATGACAGCTTAGGAAAAGGCACTTTAGGATTGGATGTGTTCCGAAGAATTATGAATGATTCCCGTTTTGCAGATATTCCGCTGATCTTGGAAACGCCGAATGTTGATCTTTGGCCGCAGGAGATTGAACTTCTGAAAAATATGCAGCAATGAGTGAAACAGTATATCTGAATGGCGATTATCTGCCCCGAAGCAAAGCGGTCATTTCGCCTGATGACCGCGGGTTTATTTTTGGAGACGGCGTATATGAAGTTGTTAAATACTATGCCGGAAAACCGTTTCGCCTTGAAGAGCATTGGAGAAGATTAGAAAGAAGCCTGAATGAAACAGGTATCGGTTTTGATGATGTGGAAGCGCTAAATCCGGTTTTTGAAAGATTGCTTTCAGAGAATAATCTCACCGGAAGCGATGCTGGGATTTATGTGCAGATTACCCGTGGTGTCAGCCGGCGACAGCACGCTTTCCCGAAAGGAATCAAGTCATCGGTTTATGCATTTGCTTTTCCGGCGTCATCTTCTACGGAAAATCTTGAAAACGGAGTAAAGGTCATTACCCAAGAAGATATCCGATGGCTGCGCTGCGACATAAAATCGGTGGCTCTGCTTCCCAACACCATGCTTTATAGCCGGGCGGTTGAAAATGGGGCAGGGGAGTGCATTCTGATTCGCAACGGAAAAGTAACCGAAGCGACTCATTCCAGCGTGTTTGGGGTTAAAAACGGGAAAGTTTTCACCCATCCGGAATCCAATTTAATTTTACCGGGAATCACCCGCGATGTGGTTCTGGAAATTTGCAGGGCAAATGAAATTCCTGTCGAAGAACAGGCGATTTCGCAAACTTCACTTTTTGAATTAGATGAATTGTTGATTACCGGAACAATCAGCGAAATTACGCCGGTAGTTCAGATTGATGACGTTCCCGTGAGGAACGGAATTCCGGGTGAAATCACCCGGTTTATTCAGCGGAAATTTTTTGAAATGGTCAGATAGGGCGGGCTTTTAAAATAAAACATTTGATAGATAGTTTTTTAAGCCCAGAAAATCTCCTTAACTGATGGCTCGTCTTTTAATTGGTTAATAATGGTGTCTAATTTTGCTGTGCTGGTTTTGTCCAATTTTATTTGAAAAATAAATTCGTCTTCTTCTTTCTCAAAAGTGAAAGTTTGAATTTTCATTCCTTCAATTTTGACAAGCTTTTTCAATAATAGGTCATTATTTAAACCGGAATCGCTTATAATCTGTAGCGTTTTGTATTTGGCGTTTTTGAAAAAAGTCCGCTCCAACGGATGGAGCGCCCATAAAATAAACAAGGCAATTACAGTGGTTGCTGCAGCAGCAAAATACAATCCGCCACCGGTGGCAAGCCCGATTGCAGCCACTGTCCACAATCCGGCTGCGGTGGTTAGTCCGCGAATAATTCCCCGTTTCAGAAAAAGAATTACCCCGGCTCCAATAAACCCGATTCCGCTAATCACCTGTGCCGCAATTCTTGACGGGTCGAGTGAAACATGTTCTGCGCCCAGAATATCAGAGAAACCGAATGCAGAAACAATCATAACCAGACTGGAGCCCACGCAAACCATCATGTGCGTTCTCAATCCCGCAGCCCAGTTTCTTCTCTCTCTTTCCAATCCGATCAGCGCTCCAAAAAAGGAAGCCAAAAGCAAACGCGTTAAAATAATATCCCATCCAAGCATCTGTCTGTCTGTTATTTAATTGTTTTAGATTTCTAAATTGTTTTATCTATTTGTCAATTGATTCATAAGTCATTATGTATTAGTTTATTGTGTTTGTTGTGCAAACAGTTAACGCATGTAAAATTAGCTTTTTTCTTCAGAAAATGAAAAACTATTCTTATCGACAAGTTTTTCCGGAGTCTTTTGTAAACGCTAAATATAATCAGGTTTATGAGTTAATGAATTTACAAATTCTCGTTTACCCCCGATGAGTTTCAAAAAGATAACCACAGTTAATAAAACTGCTATACAGAGGAAAAATAGTTCGTTTTGTGTTATCATTTTTAAAAGTTTGGTAATGGCAGTTTATCATTGACAACCAATACCGATACTATAAATTACTTTTGCGGAATGCAGGAGAAAGTTGAACAAAAAAGGGGTTGGGTATTGGCAGCGCTCATGCTGACCATGATGCTTGCAGCAATGGATTCTACCATTGTTTCAACAGCTATTCCGCACATCGTTTCCGATTTGGGTGGTTTCACAAAATTTTCATGGGTCTTTTCTATCTATTTGCTTGCGCAGACAGTGACCATTCCTTTATACGGAAAATTTGCCGATATCTACGGACGAAAACGTATTTTGATTTTTGGAATTGTTGTTTTTCTCATTGGTTCAGCCACTTCCGCTGCGGCGTGGAACATCGGAACGCTGATTGCCTTCCGGGGTTTGCAGGGACTTGGCGCCGGCTCAATCATGGCAACGGTAAACACCATTGCAGGGGATATTTACTCCATTGAAGAGCGCGCCAAAGTTCAGGGACTGCTCTCCAGTATCTGGGGTGTAAGTGCAATCATCGGTCCCGCATTAGGCGGTGCTTTGGCTGAATATGTAAACTGGCGCTGGATTTTTCTGATAAATCTTCCTGTCGGTGTGATTTCCATCTTTTTTCTGCTGGCTTTTTTTAAAGAGAAAATTGTGCCTGCATCGCTGAAAATCGACTATAAAGGTGCAATTCTGATTCTGCTCACCTTGAGCCTGTTTTTCGTCTTTTTGCTTGAAGGCGGGCAGACCTGGGCGTGGCTCTCTTTGCCAAGTTTTGTCCTGTTTTTTGCAGTTTTGCTTTTGGGCTACCTCTCCTTTGCGGCAGAAGGTAGTTCGCCTCATGCCATTTTGCCCGGCTGGCTTTGGCGAAACAAAACCATGGCATTTACCAATCTGGCTATCATGGGAATGGGCATTGTGATGATGGGACCTGAAACCTATCTGCCTACTTTCACGCAGGCTTCGTTAGGAGTCGGAGCCATTGCTTCAGGGCTTATTCTGACCAGCATGAGTTTTGGATGGCCCGTTGCATCGGCACTTTCCGGGAAATTATATATGCGCATAGGTTTTCGCAATACCTCTCTCATCGGCACTGCATTTGTATTTTTTGCCTGCGTTGGTTTTTTGTTTATTCCACATCCGCAACCCATTTATCTGCTGGTGGCGGATCAGGTTTTACTTGGCGCAGGATTCGGCTTTCTGTTCACCTCCTCGCTTGTGGGGCTTCAGTCAATGGTTGAGTGGGATCGCAGGGGAGTGGTAACTGGTGCAAACATTTTTTCCAGAAATCTGGGGCAGAGTTTAGGTGCTTCCGTTGTGGGCGCTATTTTTAATAATTCGCTGCTGAGACAGCTCAAAAACAGTCCTTCAGACTTTTCATTCTCAACAGACAATATTCTGAAAACGCTTCACACTTCGGAACTTTCCGGAACCATGAAAACTTTTTTGTCGGACGCCATAAGCAACTCCATGCGCCACATCTATTGGGGACTTATCCTTTTTACAGCTGTCATTTTTATTTTTCTCTATCTGGTGCCGTATAAACATCCTAAGGAGTTTTCTTTGACAGATGTATAAAAAGCTGAGTTTTTGCGTATTAAAATTTGATTGCGAAGTTTTTGGACTGAAGCTTTTGAAAGAATGCCACAAAGTCACAAAACCACTACAATTTCACGAAGAAATGAGTGTTTGAACTTGTTTTCTAACGCTGCCAGGTCTGGCGACGCTGGCAGGTCGATTGATACTCATTCTTTTTTAATGCTTCTCAAAGTTTAAATTTCAGATTTACCCCAAGGAAATTATTTTCCGGGTTAATCAGAAATGAGCCTAACATCAGGGTGAAATCGTACCATACATGTGCTGCAACTGCCGGACCGATTTTGTATCCTCTTTTCTGGACATCGCGCCCAAGGAAATAGCCCGCAATTGTTGCCTCGCCAACCTGCAGAAGCGCACCCAGATAATCCGGTTTTTCTGCCATCAACACATTTGAAAAGTGCATTCCGCCAAAAATTGCACTCGAAATCAGCAGCCCTTTTTTCTGTCCGTATTTGTAGTCCAACATTGGCATCATCCAGTTGCGAAAAATGTATTCTTCGCCAACCCCGGCGCTCCAGCTCATGGCTAATGAGGTTGCGCCAAACAGTGCCAGCCCCTGATTTCTGTCAATATAACGGTTTATGAAAAACATCTGCTCCACATCACCAAACCGCTTTGTTTCGTGGTGTTTTTCAATTCCTAAAAACACGGCTGCAATCAAAACCATTCCGCCGGTTATGGGAGTGAAAATATTTTCCGGTTTGAAAGGAGCCAGAAACAGCTCTTTTTCAGTCATTTCGTCATATTTGAAACCAGGATTGTGATATTTCAAAATTTCCAGACGATTTTTGAAAAGGGTCAGTTTTTCAGTCTGAAATGCCTGCAAACCCACAAAAAGCGGATAATTGTAGTAAGGTGATGAACTGTTGTTTTTCAGCGTTTTATCGTGTTTAAGGCCCAGATAAATACCACCGATTTCAAGCGCTGAGAAGAGAGACCCTTCAACAATTTTACCCTGATGAAAATAAGATGCGCCCGGAACCCAAACCGTCCAGTAGGGAATTTCGCGGGGTTGCTGTTTCAGCGTATCGGCATTTTGACCATACGATTGAAAAGTCGTGATGATGAAAGCCAAAACAAGCAGCAAACTTCTGCCGGAATTATTGCAATGCTCCATGGTATCCAAATTTGCCGGCAAAAATAGCCGCTTATCTTCACGAAAACAACTTGTCTCAATTTTTCCGCTAATCATCCGTTATATCTTGTCAAAATAGTACAAATATAATTTTGTGGTTTCTTTAATTTTGTTTCTGATAAACAAATTGCGCTCATATCCTGAGAAACAGAATATAATATATTGATATACAGTTTTTTGTTTAGTTGAGTCTGATTTAAGCCCCGGGATGAGCGTAAAATGTGTAATGAAAATTAAATATTATGAAGAAGTTTTTCTATTCAATGTTTTTTCTGCTTTTGGGTCTGACGCTTTCTGCTCAAAAATATTCTACTGTGAAGATTGGAATGTGCACCGATACTCACCTGCCCACAATGCACGATGCCGAGTACCG
Source organism: uncultured Mariniphaga sp. (assembly GCA_964398855.1). GTDB lineage: Bacteria > Bacteroidota > Bacteroidia > Bacteroidales > Prolixibacteraceae > Mariniphaga. The sequence goes on from CAYNOQ010000002.1 coordinate 45,592, forward strand.
GCTCACCACTTTTCTTGAAGCCATGAAAAAGGAGAAGCCCGATTTCATTATTGAATTGGGCGATTTTGCAACACCTGCACCAAAATATGCCAAATATTTCGAAATGTGGAATGCCTATCCCGGCGACAAATATCACCTGATCGGAAACCATGAAATGGATGGTGGCACATCCCGCGAAAAGGCGATAGAATACCGGGGGATGGAATCCGGTTACTACTCTTTCGACAAAAATGGGTTTCACTTTATCGTTTTGGATGGCAATGACAAAAAGAATCCCGATGAGAAAGGTTACAAGCAATATATCGGACCGGAACAGTTTGAGTGGCTGAAAGCTGAACTTGCCGCAACAACCTCACTGACTGTTATTTTTTCCCATCAGGGAATTTCTTATTACCGTAGCGCCGATGAAGATATGGGAGTGGAAAATTACCGCGAAGTCCGGCAGCTGCTGGTGGAGCACAACCGACAAAATCCCGAAGCGCGGGTGATTGCCTGTTTCAACGGGCACAGCCACTGGGACGTTGCCGAAAAAGTTGACGGAATCTGGTATGTAACCATAACTTCCATGTCGTATCACTGGCTTGGTGAAGATTACGGGCATATTCGCTACAGTCCCGAAATTGACAAAGAATACAAGTGGATAAAATATACCGCTCCGTTTAAAGAACCGCTTTTCACCACAGTGAAAATTTCTCCGAAAGGAACTATCAAAATTGCCGGAAAAAAATCGGAGTGGGTAGGACCAACTCCATGGGAAGTGGGCTACCCCGTTTCGCTGAAAAAGTATATGCGTCCCGCTATTTCCAAACGGAAACTGAAATTTTAGATTTTTTCAGAGGAATATCTTTGTGCTGGAGATCGCTCTGTACCAGATTTATATTCCTTCAGAATTTTTAAATAGCAACTTTGGGTAACCCGGTAATATCAGGCGAAATTGTTATTTGCCACACTATTTCATCCCGAAATAATTCTCTTATAGAAGTGCATCTATTGAGAACTGACCGGCGCCCATCAGCAAAATGGCGATGTTTGCAGCTAACAGCAGCGCATCAACTTCCCAGCCGCCGGGATCGCCAAATTTCTTTTTCATCTGTGAAATTTTGGCATTGATTGCCCCCAGCATAATGATTATAAATCCGATAGCGGCAAATTGCGTCAGGAAGCCGAGTATAATGGCTACGCCACCCAATGGTTCCACAACAGAAAGCAGCTTGAAAATATTCAGCATTCCAGCCGGCATCTCTTTGGAAGGCTGCATCTTCCACATAGATCTTTTTTGTAGTCCGTGAAAAAGGAAACTTGCCCCGATGGCTATTCTCAAAACCAATAGAGCCACATCTGTCCATTCATTTGAAAAATTAATCATGTTTTAAAATTTTAATGGTTATTAAAAATCATATTTTGCATCATTTTCTGCCTGTAATTCCTGATAAATTCTTGCCGTATCTATGGTCTCTTCCACTAATCTGTTCAGCCTGAAAATGATGTCGTCATTTGCAATTTTATCTGCTACAAAATCGGTATCTAACATAAACACGTATGTCTGCACAATTTGGGCTTTCATAAAAGCCAGAATGGGTTTCAGCTGTTGTTCTATGGTCAGGTAATGTTTTTCTGAACCGGCAACAGCTACAATTCCAACAACTTTATCCCGAAATGCCTGCACCGGCAGCAGGTCAAAAACATTTTTCAGACTTCCCGGAATAGATGCCTGAAAAATCGGTGTAATCAAAAAAATGGTGTCCGCTTCCATCAACTGCCGGACAACTGTGCCGGTATCTCCCGAATAATCCAGAAAATTTCTTCCATCACTAAACTCCATTTTGTAATCTGCCAGATCGAGCAGGTCAATTTCATGTTCAGGGTGTTTTTCTTTTAGATCTGAAAGAAGATGGTCGGCAGCAATTTTTGTTTTCTGCCCAAATGTTGAACCTATTAAAAGTGTTATTTTCATTGTTTTTTATTTTGACTTTGTATGTTTTTTAACTTCCGGCGCTATTTTCTCGCCAATGATATCAATGTTTCGTTTCAAAATGTCGAATGGCACTCCCCCAAAATCGATTTGCCCTATGTAGCGCTGGTTTCCAAACAGTTCATGCTGATACAGAATTTTATCGATAATCTCTTCGGGACTGCCGATATTCAGCACATCTCGTTTGTCGGCACCCTGCGCAAACTGCCATTTTGCAAAACCTCTTCCGTTGGAGCGCTGCATCCCTTCGTTGATAAAAGGATAAGCCTCTTTTTGAGCCTGTTTCATTGAGTGTGAAGGAAACAGCAATCCGGCTAAACCCAAAGGCAAAGCCTTGGGGTCGAAACCAGCCTTTTCGGCTGATTCCCGGTAAACATCTGCCGAATGTTTAAAGTGAACTGCCGGTCCGCCTAACATGGCAAGCATCATAGGCACTCCGGTATAACCGGCTTTCAAAGCGCTTGCTGCCGGTCCGCCCACTGCCCGCCAGATGGGCATACTCCCATTTTTCGGGCGCGGCAGAATTTTTGCCTCCCGCAAGGGAGCTCTGTAATTTCCTTCCCAATCCACAATTTCATTCTCATTGATCAAGCGCAGCAGGTCAAATTTTTCTTCAAACAGCGCATCATAGTTCCACAAATCGTAGCCTAAAAGCTCAAAATTTCCAACCCGTGATGCCCGCCCGGCAATAATTTCCGTTCGTCCGTTTGAAATTAAATCAATTGTGGCGAAATCTTCATAAACCCGTACCGGGTCCAGCGTACTGATAATCGTAGATGAACTTGAAATTTTTATCTTGTTGGTTGCCTGTGCAATAGCTGCCAAAACTACTGAGTGTGCCTGCGAGACGAAATACTCCTGATGACTTTCGCCAACACTGAAGAAATCGAGTCCGGCTTGTTCAGTCAACTGTGCCAGCTCTATGATTTCCTGAATTCGCTGCAGGGCAGAAATACGCTTACCTGTTTCAGGATTAGGCATGTGGTCTCCCAAAGTGTAAATTCCAAACTCCAATCCCTTTGAGGGGTCTATCCCATATTTTTCCATTCCGCTTTTTAAATCCGGCGAATGGTTGTCATTTGTTATTTTCATTCAATATTTTTCGTTTTAATATTTTATAATTTTAGATTTTCGTTCCTTGTAACTGGCTGATTTCAAGTTTCCTTTCTCGTCCCGAATGTTTGTTTGTTCGCCAGTGATGTCCGTATTTTGAGCAGAAACCACCAGCCATTTTCCTCTCTTTTTTCGGGCAACAAACAGAAACAGGGTACGTCTTTCTCCGGCTTTTTCCAAATTTTTGGGAGTCTGACCCAAAATCTGAATTTGTGCGTGAACAACAGCAATATCTCCGGTCAGCATTTTTGTTTTCACTTTCAGAACATCCATTTTGGAGTGCTGAAAGATGATGCGTAATCCAAAATCATGCGCTTTCCAAATATCCGTTTTTGTTTCCCACCACTTTCCGGCAACATTGACAAAATCAGCATTTTCATAAAATAAATCTGCGATTCCGTCCGGGTCGTAACGGTTCCATGCCTCCATAAAACGAAGGGGAATTTCTTCCGGATTCAAAACAGGCTGACTTTTATTATTGTTCTCAATTTTAATCTTTTCCCCTTTATTCATTTTTGCTTTGTGAACTTTTGTTGATGTATTATATCATTGAACTTTGTGCTTTAAAATTAATTTGATGAAAATCTTTGCAAAGATAATTTAATTACTATACATTTGTAACTAATTTCAATAAAATAAGTAATTACAAAAAGAATAGTGAAGCATACAAGCGAAGCCTGCAAACAGGCACAACGAGCAATCAGAGACACATTGGATGTTGTGGGGGGAAAATGGAAGTTAATGTTACTGGTGATTCTGCGGGATGGAAAAATGCGTTTTAACCAGCTTTCCAGAGAAGCCGGAATTTCACCACGGATTCTTTCCAAAGAGCTGGAAGAACTCCAGCTCAACGGTTTGGTCAGGCGTGAAGTGCAGAACACCAAACCGGTAACAGTCGAATACAGCCTTACTCCCTATTCCGAAACTTTGGATGGGGTTTTGGATGCCCTTGAGCAATGGGGTGTTTATCACCGTAACTATATCATTAATCAAACGAAATAGGTGGTAAATTTGCTTTTCTGAAAAACAGATAAATTAATCTTGACAAAGTAGCCATGGCATTGGTGCTCAGCTGTTGGGTAAATTATTTTACATAAAAGTGCATAAAACATTTGTCTGAGGTTTTTTATTATAAAAAAGGTATTTATTTTGCCCCGTCAAACAGAATGTAAATTTTTATGTTGGTTAGGGAAAATGAAAAATACGTACCTTGATCTCATCGAACAGTCTTACTATTTCCCGCAGGAAGGATTTGACCTGCAGGATGGTAATCTCACTTTCTACGGCGTTTCGCTGAAGTATCTCATTGATAAATACGGCACTCCATTCAGACTGATGTATTTGCCCCGGATTGGCGACCAGATAAAACGGGCGCGAAATCTTTTCCGGCGTGCCATGAAAGCAACCAATTACAAAGGAGAGTATCATTACTGTTACTGCACCAAGTGCAGCCACTTCCATCATGTGGTTAGCAAGGCGTTGCAATACAACGTAAATCTTGAAACTTCCTCCTCGTTCGATATTGATCTGATTCTGAATCTTCACCGACAGGGAAAATTAGATAAGAACATTAAGATTTTGCATAACGGATACAAAACAGACGATTATATACGGAAAATACTGGAACTCACCGACCTGGGTTTTAAAAATTCCACAATTATTCTGGATAATAAAAATGAGCTGAAAAAAATAGTTGCATTTGCAAAAGGCAAAAAGGTGCAGCTTGGCATTCGCAAAGCTATTGACGAAGAGCCGCAAAGTGCATACTATACTTCGCGTTTAGGCATCAGGGCTTCGGAAATTCTGGAATTTTACCGAAATAATATTCAGGGAAAAGAGAACCTGAAACTGACCATGCTTCACTTTTTTGTGGATTCCGGCATTAAGGATACACTTTATTACTGGGGTGAGTTTCAGAAATCCGTAAAGCTGTTTATTGAGCTGAAGCGCGAGTGTCCCGAGTTGGATGCTTTCAATTTGGGTGGCGGTTTTCCAATTCGCAACCATCTTGGATTTGAATACGATTACGAATATATGATTCGCGAAATAGTGAATAATATTAAGGATGCATGCACGGCTGAAGGAATTGAAGAACCCGACATTTATACCGAATTTGGCAAATATACGGTAGGGGAGAGCGGAGCAACTATTTTTTCCGTGTTAGATCAAAAACAGCAGAACGATGCCGAATTGTGGTACATCATCGATAATAGTCTGATGAACACCATTCCCGATGCCTGGTCAATTTTTGAAAAATTTATTCTGTTGCCCATTAACAAGTGGAACAATGAATATACGCGGGTGAATATTGGCGGCATTAGCTGCGATCACTCCGACTACTACAATTCCGAAGATTTGAACCAGCAAATCATGTTGCCACGTTACTCTTCACGCGAAAAGGAGCCGCTCTATCTTGGATTTTTTCACACGGGCGCCTATCAGGATTCCATCAGCGGATACGGCGGAATCAAACACTGTCTGATTCCTGCACCGCAGCACGTGCTGATTGACCGCGACGAGACCGGGAATTTTGTGGATTACGTTTACCGGACAGAACAAACGGTAGAAGAGATGTTTAATATTTTAGGATATAACGGCTGACAGTCGCAAAAAAAAGACCGGATTTCCGGTCTTTTTAATTTGGGAATTAATCATGCAAAGGGCGCTTTCTGTCATTCATCTCCGTTTTCTCCTTTTTTGCCAAGCATCAGTATGGAGTTTACAACCACTTCAGTGATATACTGTTTGTCACCGTTCTTGTCTTCATAGGAGCGGTTGGTCAGTTTGCCGTCAATGGCAATTTCAGAACCTTTTTTCAGATAATTTTCGGCAATTTCAGCTTGCTTTCCCCAGGCAACCAGACGGTGCCAGGTGGTTTCGGAAATTTTTTTGCCACTTTGGTCATAGTAAACTTCGTTTGTTGCTATAGAGAAATTAGCAACCTTTTTTCCGCTGTCGAGCTTTCTTACTTTTGGCGCGTCGCCTAAGTGTCCGATAAGCCTGACGTTGTTTCTTAATGCATTCATTTTTTCAAAATTTTAAATTAATAACTAAAACGAAATTGTAGTTCAAAAGTAGGCTGCACCGGTTCTGCGAGTCGGTTATTAAATATTTATAGTCGGTTATAACCGTTTGTAAGTATTTGCAAACGGATAGATTTTTGTATATTAGCGGTTTATGAATTAAAAAAATAAGCCGATGGAATCGAGAAAATGTCTGGAATGTGGCGAGCCGTTGCGCGGGAGAGCCGATCAGAAATTTTGTAGTGATGCGTGCAGGAATGCATATAATAATCAGAAATTGGGGAAAAGCAACAACTATATGCGGAAAATAAACCGCATTCTCAAAAAGAATTATTCAATTCTTGAAAAGCTGAATCCTGAAGATAAAATCACCACCCATAAAAGTACATTAGAAAGGGAAGGCTTCAATTTCAACCACTTCACACACATCTACGAAACCCGAAGCGGCAGGATTTACTATTTCTGTTATGATCAGGGATTTTCAGCGCTTGAAAACAACAAATTTCTGCTTGTCAGGGAAAACAGGTGAGTTTTTTGGCTATTGACTGCATTAAACAATAATTTCAGATTCACTTTTCAAACAGCTAAAATTATTTGTGCTATGAAAGTATATCAATATTATAAAGCGAAGAACCTCAATCAGCCTATTGCCAATTTTCAACAGATTTTTCGCTTCACGAAAAATGACTCCGCATGGTGATATTATAATGGTGTATGTCAGATAGATGTGCGACTGATAGCTATCCTCAGCACGCGTATCAACGCCATTCCACCTGACACCTGAGACGGTATCATTCCTACGGCAGGGGGAAATCTCTCCAATAGAAATGAATTTGTAATTATAATCTGCCTACCCCGTTGTTAACTTGAAATCAGCACTGATTTACTCGTGTGTTGAGGGAACGAGTGTAAGCTAAACCGAGAGGATTACCCAAGATAAGTTTTAAGCAGCTTGCTCTTGGATGTGTGTCTCAGTCTGCGGATGGCTTTTTCCTTAATCTGGCGAACGCGTTCGCGGGTAAGACCAAACCGTTCACCTATCTCCTCCAATGTCATTTCCTGACAACCGATACCAAAAAAGAGTTTGATGATGTCTGCTTCTCTTTCGGTGAGTGTGGCAAGCGCCCGGTTAATTTCGCGGGAAAGGGATTCCTGAATAAGAATTCTGTCGGCATTGGGCGAATCATCATTTACCAACACGTCCAGAAGACTGTTGTCTTCCCCATCAACGAAGGGGGCATCAACCGAAACATGGCGCCCGGAAACCCGGAGTGTATCAGAAATCTTATCGGGAGTCAGCTCAAGGGTATCGGCAAGCTCTTCGGGCGATGGTTTTCGTTCATGCTCCTGTTCAAATTTTGAATAAGCCTTATTTATCTTGTTCAGCGAACCAACCTGGTTCAGCGGCAATCTGACAATTCGAGACTGCTCGGCAAGGGCTTGCAAAATGGATTGACGAATCCACCAAACAGCATAGGAAATAAATTTAAATCCGCGTGTTTCATCAAATTTTTCTGCTGCTTTTATCAATCCCAGATTTCCTTCATTAATTAAATCAGGAAGACTAAGTCCCTGATTCTGGTATTGTTTTGCAACAGATACCACAAAGCGAAGATTTGCTCTGGTCAACTTTTCCAAAGCTGCGTGATCACCCTTTTTAATGCGCTGTGCAAGTTCCACCTCCTCTTCAACTGTGATAAGTTCTTCTTTTCCAATCTCCTGTAGATACTTATCCAACGATGCGCTTTCTCTGTTGGTGATGGACTTTGTAATCTTAAGCTGTCTCATATATTTCTCTCTTTTCTAAAAAATTTGCAAAATTAGCAAATAATGCTATGTCCTTGAATAATACTAACTATATCAATGATTATTAATTGTTTGTTAAAGGATTAATTTCGTAATTAATCAACCCCAAAAACAAAATATGCCAACTCTCCGTTCGGATAAATTCCTTCAACTAATACTCCTCCTTTGGCATTTCCGATTTCTCTCTTGAAATCATTTACCTCATAAATAGGTTTTTTGTTCACATGGGTGATGATAAATCCTTTGTTTAAACCGGCATCTCTGAGCTTACCCTGCTTTAAATCAGTAACTTTTATGCCGAATTCTATATTGAGATTTGTTTTATCATCATTCCCTATGGTTTCAAAGCTGGCTCCCAAAACCGACACATTATCGCGGACGATTTGGGTGTCGCCATGTTTATTACGTAAAGTAACCGTAATTTGTTTCCTGTCGTTACCTCTTTTTATTCCAATTTTCACATCATCGCCCGGACGGAACCTGCTCACCTTCTCCTGAAGCTCTGCCGAAGAGTTCACCCGGTCGCCGCCAACACTCATAATAACATCTCCAACCTTGATTCCTGCCTGTTTTGCGGCACCATTATCCGTTACAGCGGCAACATAAACACCTTCAACCTTATCCAGTCCGTTATCCTTGGCAATTTTAGCATCAACATTCATAATGTTTACGCCTAAAAGTGCACGCTGAACCTCGCCGAACTCCTTCAGATCTTCAACCACCTTCTTCACGATTGATACCGGAACTGCAAACGAATATCCGGCATAGGAACCTGTTCGCGAAGCGATTGCCGTATTGATTCCGACTAAATTTCCCTGCTGGTTAACCAAAGCGCCACCGCTGTTTCCGGGATTAACTGCAGCATCGGTCTGAATGAAAGATTCGATTGAATACTGATCTTCATTTATGCCGAGATTTCTCGCCCTCGCACTCACAATGCCGGCGGTTACGGTAGAAGTAAGGTTAAACGGATTCCCAACTGCCAAAACCCATTCGCCCAATTTCAGAGCATCTGAATCTCCATAGGTGAGATAAGGCAATCCTTCCTCATCAATTTTCAGCAATGCCAGATCGGTTGACGGGTCAGCGCCAACAAGCCTTGCATCATATTCGTGTTTGCTATTTAAAATTACCTTTATGTTCTGAGCCCTTTCTATCACGTGATTGTTTGTGACGATATAGCCATCAGACGTCAGGATTACACCTGAACCAAACCCTGTGGCTATCTGCGGTTCCTGTCTGCGAAGTCCGAAAAATTCATCAAAAAAAGGATTTCCGCTTGACCAGCCGCCACCACGAACCGACTGGGTGGCTATATGCACCACCGCATGAACGGAATTTTCAGCGGCAAAAGTCAAATCAGGCAACTGCTGCTGACTGTTGGCAGGTAAATTCACAAAACTGACCGGATTTCGCTCGGTTATGGTTACAACTTCCTGCTTGTTGAAAAAAGAGCTGTAAATCCAAACTGCCAAAAAGGCACCGGCTAAAACGAGCAAAAACGTAAGCGAATATTTTTTAGTATCTTTCATAACAGTACATTTTAGTTTCACAAAACGGTGAATACAAGCAAATAATTTGCCATAGTGGTGAATTGTTCAGAACCAACCGTTTCATTTTGCATAAATTAACAACTCTGTGCCAGTTTTGTTAAAAAATGATTGTATAATATGCAAAACTGAAACAATGTCAGGAATTTGATTTGTCAGGAACGATAAACCAGTGAGCACCAAGTTCAACCGGTTTATAGTTTTCGATATAATTTAACGCCTCTTCCGGTGAACCGACAGAAACATATAAATTTCTGTAAACTTCGCCCGCAAATTTTTCCGAAAAGGAATGTTCAAAGTGATCGAACAAATGGTTATAAAAATTACCTGTATTAATAAAAACCACAGGTTTTTTATGGTATGCTAACTGCTTGAGCGTTATCACTTCAAGAATCTCTTCAAGCGTACCGAATCCGCCGGGAAGCGCAATGAATGCATCTGAAATTTTCCGCATTTTGGCTTTGCGTGCTTTCATGCTTTTGACGCTGATTATTTCATGCAGATTTTCGGAAGCAAGTGAGCGCTGTATCATGCGTTCCGGGATTATCCCGATAGTTCGGGCGCCAGCTGCAGATGCGGAAATCGTAACCGCTTCCATCAGCCCGACGTTTGCTCCGCCGCTAACCAGCGCGTGCCCCCGTTCGCCAATCAGTTGCCCCAGCTTTTTTGCTTCGTCAAAAAATAGATTATCAATTCCGTTACTGGAAGAAGAAAATACACAAATGTTCATAAAATGAAAATTGAAATCGGGATTCAGCCGGAAATGTTAATGAGAAATCTGCTATTATTTAAGCATCAATTCTCGCATAGGTTGCATGTTCTTCAATAAATCTTCTGCGTGGCGGCACGTCATCACCCATCAGCATGGAGAAAATGTGGTCAGCCTCGGCAGCATTGTCAATCGTAACCTGATGAAGTGTCCGATGTTCCGGATTCATCGTTGTTTCCCAAAGCTGTTCAGCGTTCATCTCTCCCAAACCTTTGTATCGCTGTGTGTGCACACTGCTTTCATTTCCCTCAGCCCATTCGTCAATAATCTGCCGGCGCTGCTGCTCATTCCATGCGTAAGTCTCTCTTTTTCCCTTTTTCAGCAAATAGAGCGGCGGTGCGGCAATATAGAGATAGCCGGCTTTAATCAAATCCTGCATGTATCTGAAAAAGAATGTCATAATCAGCGTAGCAATATGGCTTCCGTCAACGTCGGCATCAGTCATAATGACAATTTTATGATACCTGAGCTTCTCCATATTCAGCGCTTTGGAATCTTCTTCCGTGCCGATGGTTACACCAAGTGCAGTGAAGATATTTCTGATTTCGTCACTTTCGAATATCTTGTGCTGCATTGCTTTTTCAACATTTAGAATTTTTCCGCGAAGCGGTAAAATAGCCTGAAAACGACGGTCTCTGCCCTGTTTTGCAGTTCCGCCGGCTGAATCCCCTTCCACAAGGAAAATCTCAGTCAAAGCAGGGTCTCTTTCTGAACAATCGCTCAGTTTGCCGGGAAGTCCGCCACCAGTGAGCGCATTTTTCCGCTGCACCATTTCCCGCGCTTTTCGCGCTGCATGTCTTGCCTGTGCTGCCAGAATTACCTTATTTACAATGGCTTTTGCTGAGCGGGGATTTTCTTCCAAATAAATGGAAAGCGCCTCACTTACAGCCTGATCCACTGCCAGACTGACTTCGGAGTTTCCAAGTTTCGTTTTGGTTTGCCCTTCAAACTGCGGCTCTGCAACTTTTATGGAAATAACAACGGTGAGCCCTTCCCGAAAATCGTCGCCACTGATGTCAAATTTCAATTTTGAAAGCATTCCCGACTGATCGGCATAGCCTTTCAGGGTGCGGGTCAATCCGCGGCGAAAACCGGTGAGATGCGTACCACCTTCAATGGTGTTGATGTTATTCACATAGGAGTGGATATTTTCGGAGAAAGTTGTGTTGTACTGCATGGCAATTTCAACCGGAATATTGTTCTTTTCAGTAATGATGTGAATAATTTCCGTGGTGAGTTTAACTCTCGTATTATCAAGATAATCAACAAATTCCTTTAAACCGTCTTTAGAGAAAAAAGTTTCGGATTTAAATTCTCCCTCTTCGTTAACATGCCGTTCATCGGTAATCGTCAATCGTATTCCGGCATTCAAAAAAGCCAGTTCGCGCAGTCTTGCGGCAAGAATTTCATATTTGTAAACCGTGGTCTGAAAAATGGTCTCATCGGGCTTGAAGGTTACATAAGTGCCTGTAATATCAGTATCGCCTACTATTTTTGCTTCGTCCAAAGGTTTTCCGATGGAATATTCCTGTACCCAGATTTTTCCTTCGCGGTGAATTTCTGCTTTCAGATGAGAGGACAGGGCATTCACACATGAAACACCAACACCGTGAAGTCCGCCAGACACTTTATAGGAATCTTTATCAAACTTTCCGCCGGCGTGGAGAACTGTCATCACCACCTCAAGGGCGGAAATGTTCTCTTTTTCATGGATTTCGGTAGGTATCCCGCGCCCATCGTCCTTAACGGTAACGGAATTGTCTTCATGGATGATTACATCAATGTTTTTGCAATAACCGGCAAGCGCCTCGTCAATGGAGTTGTCCACAACTTCATAAACCAGGTGGTGCAAACCTCTTTCGTTGGTATCACCAATATACATTGAAGGTCTTTTGCGAACCGCTTCAAGTCCTTCGAGCACCTGTATGCTGGAAGCTGAGTAATTTCCATTCCCATTCCCGTTTCCAACAGCATTTTCAGCTTTCTTATCTAATTCGCTTAATTCACTCATTCTTTATTAAATATTACTATGTCTTGATTATTAAAAAATCTGATTGTTAAAATGATGAAAATAAAGTTTCAACAATCTGTTAACAATTTCAGAAAGAGACACATATCGAAATTTTTATGTTTCGGGGAAGTGTCATGCAAAGATAACAAAATTTACCGTAAAATCGTCACCTTTACTCTGTGTGGCAGGTTAACTTTTCAACAAGTTATCAACCTGTAAATGAGCAGGTGAACACTGCAAAATCGAAACTTCCGGAGGTGCATCTTGCCACTCTCTTAACCTGTGCTTAACACAAATTAAAACGAATAACTGATGCCTCCAAGAACATTAAAACTTTGCACCGGATATCCTAACCACCGCTGGTATTGCTGAAAGCCGAAATTGTTTAGCCGGGCAAAAACCGAAAAGCGGTTTGTAATTTTATAGGTGGCATTAAAATTCAGATCAAAGACCACGGAAAGGGGATAAGACTCCTTTTCCAGCTTTTCATGCAACAGCAGTTCGCTGTTTGTCAGCGGACGGGGATCGGTATCTCCGGGAATGCCCATTATCAGTGCCTGCCGCTGTCCGGTAAAAAACAGATCGGTTGTAAAACTCAACTGATCGGAAGCCTGATAGCCGACCGAAAATTTTGCATCCCAATCGGGGAGATTCCATGCTTTTTCCATGGTTTCCATATCATAAACATAATAGTTCCCCGACAGCAGTAAATTGGCTTTGCCTAATGAAGCATGAAAAACTTCAAGGTTGAATTTCAACAGATTCAGGTTGTCATAAAGCACATCAAAATCGTTATCTGCAACGCCTTTATCAATCAAACCCTCCTGAAAACCGTGCCTGAACAAATAGTAAAGGGGCTGATCCTTGACGAGGGAGTAATTCACTCCAAGTTTAAATTTTGTTTTTGCGGCAAGCTTTCCATCAAATCCGCCAAAAAAGCGAAATTGCTCAAACGTATTTTTTACGAGATGTTCCGGATTGACAAACGGATTCTCATAAGCAATTTTCGAGTAGTGATTTTGGATGAAATTTCCATCAACGCCTGCATAAATGGTAATAATCTCTTTAACCGGAGTCAGATTTGCCCTGATGTTGGGTGCAAGCCTGATTTTCAGGTCAGTGCTGCTGTCAATCACAAACCATGAGTTGATCCCAAGTTTGATGTTTGCCACCTCGCCGCCCAGCATATAGGCAGGTTTGGCTGTAATCCACGTTTGCTGGTTCAATCCGGTTTCTACCTGTTCCCTTCCAAATGTCATCAGGTATTTTGTAACAACATCACTGACACTGATATAGGAAATTCCGGCATCAAGAAATCCGGTTCCGGTGTAGAACGGCTTTTTCAGATCAACCAAAAAATCCCCCAAATGCTCTCTTTGACCTGTCTTAGTGCCAAAATAGTGATACAGAAATTTGAAATCGAAGGTGAAATCATCTTTTCGAGCAGCAGGATTCTCCAAGCCAATGGAAAAGCTCCCTTTGGTGAAAGTCTGCCGGCTGCCAAAATAATTGATCAGCTGATCTTTCTCTAATAAAGTAGCCGGAACTTCGTCAACAGGATAGCCGTAATAGTTGAATCCCTTGTGGTCAACACCGGCATTAAGCGAGAGTACGGAAGCCTGCGAAAAATACTTGAAAAACAGCTCCGCTTCATTTTCTGAAAAGGGTGCGCTCACCCGGTCACCTCCTTCAAGATTGAGTTTTCCGTGGGATGAAAGGTGCCTTCCGTGAAGTCCGAAAAGGGTATTGCGGGAATTTTTCGTATTCAGGAAAAGCTCTCCGAACGGTCTGTTGTAATTACCTGCGCCGGCACTTATAAAACCCAAACCGGAGTCCTCCCTTGGAGCTGATGCCACAGTTGCCGCTTTCAGGGTATTTACCGAAAAGGTGTTGAATATCGGCTGACTGAAAATGCTGTATGTAAATACCGGTTTTTCCTGTTGTTCTTCATCTATTTCAGGCATCGTACTGATTTTGTTTGCATCGGAAATGGTTGGTCGGTAGGATTTCACCACTTCCACTTCCTGAGTAAGTCTTTCGTCCTGCTGTGAAAAAACATTTATACTCAGAAGAATAACAAAAACAGAAAGTAAATAAACTCGTATCGTATTTGCGAACATATTCATCTCAATTTAATTTTCGTTAATTTTTAGTTGGAACGAATTGTCTTTTGCGTCTTGCTGCTCCGATTGTTCCATTTTTTCAAGCTCGGCGAGTCTTCTTGATGCTTCGGCTTTTACGCCGTCATTTTCAGCGCTGTAATTTTCCACCACACTCCGCAGGGTGTGCTTTGCCTGAAAATAATCTCCGCGGTCATAATATATATCCGACAGCAATAGGAAAGCTTTTCCAAGCCAAAACTGGAATGGCGTTCCCTTGGAGATAAAATCCATAATTTCGTCTTCCGCCTGTTTTTTCTGATTTTGTTTGTAATATATTTCAGCAACAAGAAATTTGGCTTCTGCTCCCTGCTCTAATTTGGTATCGGTAGCCACCGCTTTCAATGGCTCAAGCGCAGCATTCTGGTTACCAAGCAGATAATGGGATTTTCCTGAAATAAAATTGGCTTCCTTGTTCCAAGCCTCATTGGTTACTTCGGATTTTACCACTTTTCCGGCTGCCTGAATTGCTTCGTTATAAAATTTCAGCTGAAAATTGCAACGCATCTGCCCGGTGTAGGCTTTCAGCTGATTCCATTTATTTCCTGCTAATTTTTCAAGCCGGTTGAACAACTCCAGCGCCTGCTCATAATTTCCGGCATTGAAGGTGAGTTCCGAAGCCCGTGAAATCGCCTGCTCACTAAAAATATTGTTGGGCTGTCGTGCAACAAATGAGTAGTGTTCATTGGCTTTTGTGTAGCTGCCTTCATCATACAGCAGTTCAGCAAGATAAAAATGGGCATTGGTTGCAAAACTTCCATTGGGGAATTGCTGCAGATAGTTTTGCAGCTGCTGTGTTGCCTGCCTGTCGCGCGACAGATAGAGCCGCTCGGCTGCTGCATAGGTGAGTGAATCCTGCTCGGAAACGGTTACGTTCACTCCGCTGCCAAGGGTTCGGGTATATGCAAAATAGCCGTCAACATTATTCATTTCAACATAGCTGTTTTTTATTCCCAGCAGTGCAGCCTGAGCCTCAGGCGTTCCGGGGAAATTCTCGGCAACCCGCTTGTAATTTATCAACGCTTCGCTGAAATTCCCGTTATTAAAATGAATCAGTCCCGTTTGCAGCAACGCTCTGGGATAGAATGCTCCGTCAGCATAATTGCTGATGATTCGCTGATAGTTTCCGAGCGCTTCCGTATATTGCCCGAGGCGCTCGTTTGCACGCCCCAGTTCATAAAGCGCATCATCAACATATTCCGAATCGGGAAAGCCCTCCTGCAATTTTCGCAGCGAATTTATTTTCCCCTGCTGGTCGTGCTGTAATCCCTGACAAAATGCAATCTGGTACAAAGCGTAATCGGCATCAAAAATGCGCATATCCAATGCTCTCTGGTAGTTTTGCCTTGCAGAACCATATTCAGTATTTGCAAAATAGTAGTCGCCTAACCGGTTGTATGCATCCGCAAGTTTTTCCGTGCGCTGGTTTTGCATGGAGTTGATATAATTTCTGAAATGTGCGGCTGCCTGTTCAAAATTTTCCAATTTAAACCAGGAATATGCCAGATTGTATTCGGCATCTTTATACTCTGAAAGCGATGCGGCACCGGCGGTGCGAAGAAACTGAGAATAGTTGTCTGCCGCAGCACGGTAATCTCCTGTCCGGTAAAGTGCTTCTGCCTTCCAGAAAAGCGCACGGGCGTTTATTTCGCGGTTGTATGTTCCGTTTTGAAGCGACAGATTAAAATGGTCAATCGCCTGATTATATGATAAATTATTGAAAAGCTCCAGACCGCGGTAAAAAGTTACGCGCTGGTAGGCACCCAATATTTCGGGAGATTTCACTTCAATCTTTTCAATGGAACTCATGGCATCCTTATAATTTCGCGTAACCATAAATACCTGTGTCAAATAGCGGTATGCCTCGGTATTTCGCTGAGAATTGGGATAAAGGGTAATGTACCTGTCAAATGCTTTAATCGTTTCATTGAATGGCGAGTAGGAAAGCTCATAGGTGAGTTTTGCATAGCTGAACAGGGCATCTTCCTTAATCCGTTCATTGAAATCAAACTCTGATGCTGCTTCAAATGCAACCCTTGCCTTCTCCTTTTCATTCATTCGGATATAGCTGTCGGCCAGATGATAATAGGCATTTTGTGCCATTTCATCTTTTCCTTTAGATGCATTTTCCAGCAGCGGAATTGCTTTGTCAACCGCTCCGGTGCTATAGTAGCAATATCCCAGCAGATAGTTGTCTTCCCTTGTTTTCATTCCTGCTGTCCGGTGAAAAGCTTCAAGATACGGGATTGCCTGAGAATATTCGCGCAGGTGAAAATAGGAATCGCCAATAATTTTGGAAAGTTCACTTTTATGCTCTTCCTCAACATCGTTCAGGATGGGAACCGTATAGTTGATAATCTCTTCGTAGCGTTGCTGCTTATAATAGATGTGACTCACGTAGAGTGGAATAACTCTGGAGTAAGCCGGCTCCGACTCCAATTGCTTAAATCCATCAAGCGCCGACTGAAAATTTTCCTGCAAATACATGATGTGTGCCCAATAGTAGGTGGCAGGTCTGCTGTAAATCGAATTTGAGTTTTTCACCTCATTAAATTCCCGTAAAGCCTCTTCAGTGTTATCTGTCATCAAATGGGCATACCCGTTTTGATATTTCAGCTTTATTCTTTCAGGTTCTGTTAGCGAATTTTGATCAATCCCGCTAAAAGTTTTCAGTACAGCAACATACTGTTTTCTTTCAAACTGATAATCGCTAAGATTGAAAAGCGCATTGTTCATATAGGGACTTGCAGGATGCCGGTCAATAAAATTTTCCAGCAATCTGTTTCCCGAAGTGTGCCCTGCCTTCAGCGCTGAAACCGATTTGAAATATTCAGCCTCCGAATATAGCTCCGACCAAGGCTCAATCAGCTCCTGCACTTTTTCAAATTGCCGGAATGCCGCATTGTATTTCCCCTGATGGAAAAGCTCCCGTCCTGTCTGCACCTCTTTTTCCACATCTTCAAAAAAGGCGGTTTGCTGTGCAAACGCCGGAAGTGCAAAAATCAGCAAAATCAAGAAAATAAAATTACACTGTATTGTTTTCATTTAAATATTTTTTCAAAAGTATAAAACGGGCACATTTTTACATTAATCCAACTTTGCATCACCAGCAGATAGCGCTCCATTTATAACTGATTTCAATAAAAGTCCTAAAATAGTTATTAAACTTCTTACGAACCATTCAAAATCATTAGTTTTTCTTAACAACTAACTGTTTATTTCTTTCCTTTATTATCTGTGCGGGTAAAAAAATTAACCCTATATTCGGGCTGAATTCGTTAATAAATGGAAAATAACAAAATCATAGAGTTGCTTTCGGCTGACATATATCAGCGTGATAACCTGATACTTTCGGACGTAAATCTCACCATCAATGCAGGTGAATTTGTCTATGTTACCGGGAAGGTGGGCACCGGCAAATCGAGCCTGATAAAGACACTTAACGCTGAGCTTCCGCTGCAAAAGGGAATTGGAGAAGTTGCAGGATTTAATCTTCAGAACATAAAACATAAAGCCATTTCACAACTGCGCCGTAAGCTGGGAGTTGTTTTTCAGGATTTCAGACTGCTTCCCGACAGAAATGTTTTTGATAATCTGGAATTTGTATTGAAGGCTACCGGATGGAGAAACCGTATGGAAATTACGGAGCGCATCGGGCAGGTGCTAAAACGTGTCGGTATGTTCGATGCAAAAAGGAAAATGCCCTATCAGCTCAGCGGTGGCGAACAGCAGCGAGTGGTGATTGCCCGCGCCATTCTCAACGATCCGCTGATCATTCTTGCAGATGAGCCAACAGGAAACCTTGATCCTGAAACCTCAACAGAAATTATGGAACTTTTTCTCGAATTGAACAGGGAAGGCAAAACCATAATCATCTCAACACATGACTTTGCAGTGATTGCAAGCAAACCTGCGCGCACCTTAGTTTGTGCCGGCGGCATGATTTCCGATTCGGCAAGAGACAATATTCTTCTTGATTTTGAAAGTATTCTGGGATTGTCTTAGACGCAAATTTTCAGACTTGGAGAATCATTAAAAAAAGCCTCTCACCTTCAGGTGAAAGGCTTTATCATTTGTGGGGAGAGGAGGATTCGAACCTCCGAAGGCGTCAGCCAATAGATTTACAGTCTACCCCATTTGTCCACTTTGGTATCTCCCCGTAATATTTTCCGAGCCGGATGTCAGATTCGAACTGACGACCCCGAGATTACAAATCACGTGCTCTGGCCAACTGAGCTAATCCGGCCTTTTTTCAATATTTCCCAGAACGTTTTGCCGTTTTTAAAACAGCGGCGCAAAGAAAAGAATTTATTTTTTATCCTGCAAAACAAATCTCAATCTTTTAAGAACTCTTTTTTTTAACATAAAAAGTGGGTAAGCTACCTGTGTCGCACCGCTACAACCGCTTACCCTTGCTGCCTTCCGACCCTGGGGGAATTCAGCAGGAGCTGGTCGCACAGGACTTACCCGGGTGCAAAAGTAGAAAATTTTAAGTTCCCGGCAAACATACGATCAAATAAACCTATCTTTGCATTTAACATTCTTTTAGCAATAAAAATACAAATTATGGAAAAAGAGAAAGTATCTGTCTGGAAATCATCACTTAATTACGGACTTTATTTAGGTATTGCCATTGTGCTCGTTTCAGTGGCATATTACGCTACCGGTAATACTTTTGCAAAATCTTCACAATGGGTGGGCTACGTCCTGATGATTGGAGGGATTATTTATGCACAGTTAAATTACCGTAAATCTTTGGGAGGCGCTATGACCTATGGAGAGGCGTTAGGGGTTGGAGTGCTCACTCTGGTGTTCGCTTCGCTCATATCATCGGTTTATACCTACATACTCTATACGGTTATTGACCCTTCACTGCAGGAGCAAATGCGCCTTGTAATGGAAGAACAGCTTGTTAATCAGGGGAAGCTGCCTGAGGAGCAGATTGAAATGGCGATACAAATGGCATCGAAATTTCAAAGCCCGATGATGATGTTTTTTATGGGTATTTTCGGAGGAGCACTGACGGGATTGATTATCTCCCTGATTACATCCATTTTTACTCAGAAAAAACCGGCTGATGCATTTGCCGAATAACAAGAAGAAAAAACAAAAATAAAACAGTTTTCAGGATGGATATTTCTGTTGTTATCCCTTTATATAACGAAGAAGAATCATTGCCGGAACTTGCAGCATGGATTGAAAAGGTGATGAATACCAATAGTTTCTCCTATGAAATCCTGATGATTGACGACGGCAGCCGGGATAACTCCTGGCAGGTGATTCAAAATCTTCAGACAAAAAACCGGCACATTAAAGGGATAAAATTCAGGCGAAATTACGGAAAATCAGCTGCTCTCTTTTGCGGTTTTGATGCTGCCAGAGGAGATGTGGTTATCACCATGGATGCAGATCTACAGGATAGTCCTGATGAAATACCCGGGCTTTACCAAATGATTTCAGAAGATGGATTTGACCTTGTTTCGGGATGGAAAAAGAAGCGGCACGACCCGGTTTTAACTAAAAATATTCCAAGTAAAATTTATAACTGGACAGTGCGGCGAATGACCGGCATCAAGCTGCATGATATGAATTGTGGTCTGAAAGCCTATCGCAGCAATGTGGTAAAAAGCATTGAAGTGTATGGCGAAATGCACCGCTATATTCCCGTATTGGCAAAATGGGCAGGTTTTTCCAACATCGGCGAAAAAGTGGTGGAGCACAGTGAGCGAAAATATGGCACAACCAAATTTGGAATGGAGCGGTTTATCCGCGGTCCGCTTGACCTGCTGTCGGTGATGTTTATTTCACGCTTTGTAAAACGACCCATGCACTTTTTCGGAATTCTCGGAATTTTTATGATTATTGTCGGAATTGCTGCCGCCATCTATTTGGGTGTGCAAAAAATTATCCAGCTGAAACAGGGAATCATTGGAAATCTGATTACCAACAGTCCCTATTTCTATATTGCACTGACAGCAATGATCATCGGTGCACAATTTTTCCTTGCCGGCTTTTTGGGAGAACTTGTCTCACGCAGCGCCCAGGACAGAAATAAGTATCAGATTGAAGCGACGACATTTTGATACCGGGGAGAACTGACAGACTGATAAATTCGCCAGTTTTGATTGCATGTTTTTTCAATACAGTTTCAAGCGTTTGTTAAATTGATGTAAATTTACTCACTTCACAAATACGCCATGTTTATAACCGTTGGAATACTCCTCTTGTTGGCTGGTTTGGCAACTGCTATTCTAAATCAGCCCAAATTTGGGAAACTGCATAGAGGGGAACAAATACGCAAAATGGAAAACGAACCGAATTACAGAAACGGCTCTTTTCAAAATCAAAGTCATACACCCTCTTTTACTCCAAATGCCGGTGGATTTACGGTTGCCCGGGAGTTACTTTTTAAACGAAGTAAAAGAGTGGTTCCCAAAAACGAAATTCCTTCCGTAAAAACGGAACTGAAAAGTTTGGATACAAACAGAGATGTTCTGGTGTGGTTTGGGCACTCTTCCTATTTTCTGCAAATTAACGGCAAACGAATTTTGGTAGATCCGGTTTTTTCTTCCCATGCCTCACCTTTTTCCTTTTTTGGCAAAGCTTTTAAAGGAAGCAACATCTATTCTGTTGCCGACATTCCGGAAATTGACTGGCTCCTCATTACGCACGACCACTGGGATCATCTGGACTACCCGACAATAAAAAAACTGCAAACCAAAGTTAAACGGGTAGCTTGCGGACTTGGTGTCGGCAGCCATTTCAGATACTGGGAATATCCGGAAGAGCAAATTACCGAAAAGAACTGGAATCAATCGGTTATTTCTGAAGATGGCATAAAAATCTACACTGCTCCGGCAAGGCATTTTTCAGGAAGAGGATTGAAAAGAAATAAAACGCTGTGGACTTCCTTTATATTGAAAACCGGCGGAATGACAATTTTTATTGGCGGAGACGGTGGATATGATACCCATTTTGCAGAAACAGGAAAAAAATTCGGTCCCTTTGATCTGGCGATTTTAGAGAACGGTCAATACAATAAAAACTGGCGGAACATTCATCTGATGCCGGAAGAATTTATTCTGGCTGCCAAAGATTTGAATGCCAAAAATCTTTTTCCCGTGCATAACTCAAAATTTGCACTTTCTACTCATGCCTGGGATGAGCCGCTGAAAAGAATCACCAATCTTTGCCGGGGTGAAGATTTTAATTTATGGACTCCAAAAATTGGTGAACCGGTAGATTTGAAAGTAGGAAAACAATATTTTTCAGAATGGTGGCAGGAGTTAGACTAATTTAGAATATTGGTTATCAGCGTTTTGTTTTATCCCTCAAAAAACAGAATTTCTAATTGGTTTTGCGAGAAATATTCTTGAACCCGGGTTTCGTTTTGGGTGAACCCCAACATATAACCTCCTCCGCCCGAGCCGCATAATTTCAGATAAAAATCACCGGTTTCCAATCCGTTATCTATGTGTTTTTTGAATGGCGAAAACAACATCGGGGTCAAAAACTGCTTTTGAAATTGAGAAATTGCAAAAACGGCAGTGAGAAAAGTAGAATGGTCAGCGGAAAGCAGGGCTTGCACCGCGTCATTGATGGCAGGTATATATATGGCGTCCGTTGCCTGTTTAAAATTTGCATTTTTGTATGCATTCAGATACCATTCAACCAATCCTCCCGTACTGACAGCCGCCTTGCTGTCAACTAAAAAAACAGAAAAAGCCGGTTTTTCTGTTTTACCATGTTTATTGAACGGAGGAATAATTTTTTGCTCAACCGGAGTGATTTCTCCATTACTGTCAATATGCAGGGATTTGTTTAGCAGAGAAACCAAAGGGTCAATTCCTGAACTTGTTTTATGAAAAAACTTTTCAATCGCTGCCAGCTTTTTTCGGATTTCCGGAAGTGGCAAATTTTTAATTTCCTCCGCTGCATAGCAGTTAAACAGAGCTGCCGTCAGCGCTCCCGAGCTTCCAATACCATAATTTTGTCGAATATCCGAATTGAACCAAAGTCCTAGGTCCAAATCGTGTTTCAACTTGTCAAAATTTAAAAAATCAATCTGATTTTTCGGTAATCTGAGAAAATTATACAAAGTGTGTAACTCCGTATTTGATTTTCTCATCAATTCGGTTTCATTCAGATTTTCGTCTTTTGAAGAGAGGCAGAGTTTCCCCGAAAACAGTGGAAAAGGAGTAGCAACAGCCGCGGAGCCGGTTAAAATACCATATTCTCCCAACAATAAAATTTTAGAAGGAAATGACCTTTTATCTTTCAGATTGAATGTTGAAGACATGGTTTTGCTCACTTTAATACCGAAGTTTTTCAGGACCGTTGCCCATACAATCGTCAATCCATCGTTCATTTTCGCAAAACCGTATCAACGAATTTTGCACAAATGACACAACCTTTTCTTTTGCCTCCTGCGGGTAAATCAGCAGGATATTTGGTCCGGCATCCAAAGTAAAACAGACGGGCGTTCCCGTTGATTCTCTAAAATTTCTGATTGCCTCCATTATTTTAAGCGATTCCGGTTTTAGCAGTAATCCGTCAGACGAAGATGTCATTAACAGACTGTGCAGGGTGAGCGCTTCATTTTCGGCTATTTGGGCAAATTGCCCAAAGTTTCCGGTTTCAAGCGCTTCAAGAAGATTCAGCAAATTGTTTCGCGCCTGTTTATAACGTGCTTCCGCAAAGGGATGGCTATCCATCAGCCGATGCCCGCGGGTGCTGGATACTTTTTTGGGAGTACTGCTAACAACTAAAATGGCAACTCCCGGATTCTCAAAAATCGAATGAACGGAAGTAGTTAACGGAACTGCATGGTGGTCGCTGCTTTCGGGAATAGCTTCCGAAGCTCCCCATGCTGCCCAGCCTCCGAACAGAGAGCGTGAAGCGCTGCCGGAAAACTGTCGCGCTAAGGCAGATGCCCGCCGGTAAAATTCGTTTTCAGAATAGGATGATTTTGTTTCTGCCTGCTCTAACTCAGTGATAAATAGCGATATGGCTGCCATAGATGATGCTGACGAAGCAACTCCTGCCGAGTAAGGAAAAGTATTGTGGCTTTCGGCTCTGATGGCATATTTTTTCAAAAATGGAAGTTCGGATAGTAAATCGTTCAACCGGCTAAAAATGCGTTCTTCAAATGCCCTGTTTTGTTCTCCATCGAAAAAATATTTCAGACTTATTCCGTCTTTGTCTTCTCTTTTTTTTGCATGAAAACGGGTGATTGTCACCGCATTATTCAGGGTGATACTTAGCGAAGGATTGTTGGGAAACTGGTTTCCGTGCTTACCCCAATATTTTATCAATGCAATGTTTGACGGCGCTTTCCAGGCTGTGTGAAAATCACCGGCTGATGAAGAAAAAGTTATATCCGGATTCGTTTGTCTGTTCATTTTAATTGCATATCCATTATCTGTTTTGAAAATAGCGGCTGACGCAAAGGCGGGTTCAGGCAGAAATAGCTTCTTCGGCAACCATATCCTTCCATCGGATAATGGTTTTAAATCCTTTCCGGGAAAAATATTCACTGACATAGTTAGAGTTTTCACCGGATGCAGCCAGCAGGAAGTCGCCTCCCCAGGCACCCAAAGATTTAATACTTCCCTTGAAGTCCTGAAAATGAAGTTGTTTCACAGTTGGTTGTTTCAGGATTTTTGAAATAATCTGCTCATGTTTTTCCATCAATGCCGAAAACTCGTTAAGACTGTCAGTTGAAGCCATTTTCATTGTAATTTCCGAAATGGCAGCCAGTTCCTCATCCAAAACGGGGGTATTTACAAAACCTTCAATAGCAGTTCTGCTTTTTTGCTTTCGGTTTTGATATACAAAATGAAGATTCTCCGAAAACTTTGGCGCAAAACGAATTGCATGATAATCCGGCTGCTGATTGATAAGCCGGTAAATTATGGGTTTGCCGGTGATTACGGAAGCAATGTCATATCCCGAACCGCCAAAAATGCGCTTATTCAGTTCAAATGGGTCAACATCAGCCCATTTTGCCATATTTGCCATCAGCGAACTGCTGGAGCCGGTTCCCCATTCGGGATTGAACGATAATGCGGTTGTTACCCGTGTTTCGGAAGGCTCTTTCAGGAAATTGGGATTCAGCTTTCTCAGCTCTTTGAAAATGCTTTGCAGCCGCATGGTCAGTTCTGTGTTGTCCGTTTTCGAAAACTCAAAGTTTTTCGTGTTGAAAAGTGCCGAAAACCACTTTCTGTCGGGTAAATTTGCCTCCCAGTGAAGCGTGTTTGCTCCATTATTGCTCTCCACCCGCAGCGATTGCCCGAATTTCAGCGGTACCGCAAGCGCTCCGGCGCCGCGCAGTACCAGATATTCACCGGAAATAAGCAGCTTTCCGGGAGCATAAAAGTTTTTTATATCGTTTGAACTATTTCCCATTCTCACTTCTCAACCGGGTTATGAAACTCTTTACAGCCGCATAAGATATCTCTTTTTTTTCAAAAAAGTTCATCGCTGTTTCTGTCTCGGTTTTTGTTGCCTGCAACTGTTTCAGCATATTGGGCAGGTGCATTTTCATGTGCCCCCTCTGGATGCCTGACGTGATTAATGCCGATACTGCGCTGAAATTGTTTGCCATGCCGGCAGCGGCAGCAATTGCCATCAATTCTTGGGCAGTCGGTTTTTTTAGAATCTGAAGCGCCAGCCGGGCAAGGGGGTGGGTTTTGGTGAGACCGCCAACTGTTCCCAACGCTAATGGAATTTTTAACGTGTATCTGAACTGCGTTTCTGAAATTTCAGTTTCGGTGAGCGCCCGGTAACTACCTTGGGATGAAGCGTAAGCGTGTCCTGACGCTTCTACAGCGCGCCAGTCGTTGCCGGTTGCTAAAATCACGGCATCCACGCCATTATAAATTCCTTTGTTGTGCGTAACCGCACGGGAAATATCGTTTTGAGCAATGCGGTTTGCAAGTTCAAATTTGCGGGCAAAAGCTTGCGGGGGCATCCCGCCGTTCCACTTTGAAAGTTGCTCAATACCACACTCCACGGTGCATTTGGCAAGACAATCAGGTGTATAATTGGAAAGAATTGACATGATAATCTCCAAACTTCCTTGCGGGGCAATACTGCGTTCCAGTTCTTTTGCCATAGCTTCAAGGCAGGTGTTTATGAAGTTTGCCCCCATGGCATCGGCTGTTTCAAAAGAGACATCAATTTGAAAATATCCGGGCAGAATAGAAGTTTTGTCCAAAAGCCGCACAGCCGTTATGCCGCCGCCGCGTTCTCTCATTTTTTGAGTTATGGAATCTGTTACCGCTAATAATCTTTTTTTAATCGTATTAAATTGATTGATTAACAGATTTTTATCTTCATTCCAGGTGAAATGAATTTGTCCTTTTTTTTCCGTACCAACAATATCTACCCGAAACCCTCCATGTTCTGCCCAAAATTTTGCTGAGCGGGCTGCAGCCGCAATTACCGAACTCTCCTCCGTAACCATCGGAACAATGTAGCTTTTCCCGTTAACCACCATGTTGGGAACAACTCCCATCGGAAGGTGGTAGCTGGTGATGTAGTTTTCGCTGAATCCTGCAAATGCCTTTTGTAATTCAGGGTCAGGGTGCTGCCATGAGTCGATGAAATTCAGCAGATTATCATCAGCCTCTAAAAACTCTTTCAGCAGCTCCATTCTCTGCCGGCGGTTCAGTTTAGAGAATCCGTGAATAACCGGTATGTTATTTTCAACCTTGCTCATTCCCTGATTTTTAAGAACTGTTTTGCCATCCTCAATCCCTCAATCTGTCCAGCCACAAATTTTTGCAAAGATTCATATTCTCCCTGACTGTGTTTCAGAAATGCGGAAGCCTGTGCATAAATAGCCGGAATTTTTGAGCGGGAAACGAGATAATATCCGTCAAGGTAATTTTTGATACCACCCGAAATAATCAGTTGTCTGCATTTTATATTGTTGTTATTCAGGCGATTTACCATTTCCAACATTTCAAAGGCAGTGTGCCCGATATGGGTGAAAGGTTCAAATTTTTCAAAATCTTCATTGCGGCGTTTCAGCTCAATTACTGAAAAATTTGTACCCCCATAAGCGCCAAAATCCAGCGCTGCCAGCGGAAGTTGCAAAAGCTTAGACAAGCTTTCGGGACCAAATCCCTGTCCCACCTCTTTGACAATCACGGGAAATGCAGATTTATCCAAAAATTCCCCAATAGTTTCCAAAGGGGGACGACTGATGATATTTCCCTCAGGCTGAACCCATTCCTGCAAAGGATTTACATGGATAATCAGTCCGTCTGCCTGAAGTTTATCCACAAGGGAGTTTATCTTATCCGTTTCATTTTTTGCCAGAAGTTCCTCAATTTGCGCTATTCCAAGATTGACAAACAGAGGCAGTTCGTTTCCGATAACCGGACGCAGGTTAAAATCCTCAAAATAGGTGTTGCTGTCTAACAATTTCCGGCATGAGCCCAAACCCATTCCTAAACCGAATTCAGCACATGCACGAGCAAGATTGTGGTTTATGGTTCGTGCAATTTCGGTTCCGCCGGTCATGCTGGAAATCCAGATTGGCGCTTTGAGTGTTTTTCCCAAAAAACCGGTTGACAGCGATTCGGCAGAAACGGGAGCGTCAAACAACGGCTCATAATTAAATCGCTGATCAACAAGATGCTGTGGCGTCTGCGAGTCAAAAGTTAACTTGATATGGCTTAATTTGCGTTCCTTTTCCATGTGAATTTATTTCCGGCTATTTCAGGATATGATGCGAAATAATCAATTTCATAATTTCGGAAGTTCCTTCGCCAATGTGCAGTAAACGCTGATCGCGGTAGAACCGCTCGATATGATTTTCATGCAAAAGTCCGTGTGCGCCATGGATTTGCAAAGATTCCCGGGCTGCTTCTTCGGCAACATCGGAGCAATAAAGTTTCGCCATTGCCGCTTCTTTTGCGTAAGGCTCACCGGCATCTTTAAGCCGGCAGGCGTTGTAAATCAGCGAGCGGGCTGCTTCAATTTTCATTGCAATTTCGGCTAATTTAAAACGAATTGCCTGATTTTCAACAATAGGTTTTCCGAATTGAACCCGCTTTTTTGCGTATTCAACCGCCCGTTCATAAGCGCCCTGCGCCAATCCCAGACCAACTGCACCGATGGAAAGCCTGCCGCCGTTCAGGGCAGAGACCATCACTTTCATGCCTTCGCCTCTTCTTCCCAGAAGATTTTTTTGTGGCACCCGGCAATCTTCAAAACGCAGGTTGCCATTGTCAATGGCTCTCCAAACTAATTTCCCCTTCACCGGTTTTGCATGAAATCCCGGAGTGCCGTGCTCCACCAAAATTGAAGAAACCTCCTTTTTCTCACCGACATAATCTGTTACGGTGAAAAGCGTAACGCCACCGGAAATTTCCGAAGAACTATTTGTGATAAACCGCTTGTTTCCGTTTATAATCCACTGGTCATCATCAAGTCTGGCTTCTGTTTCCACTCCTCTTGCATCGGAGCCGGCATTTTCCTCGGTCAGCCCGAATCCCCAAATCTGTTCACCGGTGGTGAGACGGGGCAGGTAGCACTTTTTCTGCTCATCAGTTCCGAACGCAAAAATTGGCTCAATACCCAATGAATTGTGTGCGGCAACCGTTGCTGCCGGCGAACTGTCAATTCTCGCAAGCTCCTCAACTGCAATGATATATGACAGCGCATCAAGTCCTTGTCCACCGTATTCTTTGGGAAGGGTAATTCCAAAAAGACCGGTTTCACCCATTTTTTTTGCAAGCGAAACGGGAAACTCCTCTTTGGCGTCCTGTTCAAGCGCTATCGGTAAAACCTCGGATTCGGCAAATTTTCTGATTTTCCGGCGATATTCCCTATAATGTTTTGGTAATAAAATATCCATAAATATGTCAAAAAATAATTTTTAAACAAATGTAAAGATAAAAGGAATCTTTAAGAGTTTTTTATATTTTTTCGAGCGTAATTAACGGTTTATTTTCCTGAACCTGGTCTCCAACCTTCACCCGAACGGATTTTATTTTTGCTGTTTTGTGTGCCAAAACATGGTTTTCCGACTTCATTGACTCAATAATCAGCAAGGTTTCTCCTTTGTTGATAATTTGTCCCGGAATGACTTTAATATCTGTTATTTTTCCGTGAAGGTGTGAAACAATCAGGTTGTTTTCTTCAAAACCGTCTTCTGTTTCATTAATCGAAGTACTCGAATTATTTTCAATAATGTCCGTATTTTCAATAAAAAACTGAATTCCCTGCCAGAAAACTCCGGTTTTATCCGGTTGTGTATCGTTGATAATCAGCGACCCGGAAGATTTCTCCGTATGAATTTTAATTGAACAGGGTGAAATTCTTTTTGCTCCGGCTATGATATTTTTGCCGTTCCAGTTGAAGCTGAACAGGATGGCATCTTTCAGGCTTTCCTTTTCAAAAGTTTTGTTCCGGTCTTTAAAAAAGCGCCGGGAAAGCATAGAAAAACGGACGTTATGCAAAACGCCATTCAGACGGAACTCTGTTTCATTCAGAATATTACTGAATCCGGTTGCAATCCAGGGATTTGCCGAAAAAGGCTCTTCTGTCATCAATTTATGAAACAGCCAGGTTGCAACAATCAGTTCAAACGGCGCTTCCGTTTTTGCAGTTTTTGTTGTTTTTATCAATTCGTTCGTGTGCGTTTCGCAAAAATTTGTGGCTACCGCTGTCTGCTCAATTTTAGGATGTTGCAGCAGCGCTTTCAAAAAATGCTGGTTGGTTACCGGACCTGAAATTGCGGTTTGCTCAAGCGCTTTAACCATTTGATAATAAGTCTCCTCTCGGGTTTTTCCCCTAACGATAAACTTGCAGAGCAACGGATCAAACTGATTGGCTTCCGGGGATTTATCTGTTGCAATATCGCTCTCAATTCTTAAATTTTCAATTTGGGGAAATTTAAAAAAGGTAACCGGTGTGGATTGCGGCGCAAATCCCGATTTCGGGTCTTCGCTGTAAATCCGCACTTCTAATGCATGACCGTTTGTTTTGACATCTTTTTGGCGAAACGACAAGGGAAAGCCCGCAGCAATCAGAAATTGCTCTTTCACAATGTCAATTCCGGTAATCTCCTCAGTAACAGGGTGCTCGACCTGAATACGCGGATTGACCTCCATAAAATAGAACTTATCGTTTTTGTTAACTAAAAACTCAACCGTGGCAGCGCCCGCTATTCCGATTGTCCGGCAAACTGCCAATGCAGCTTCAAACAGTTTTTCCCGGAGCTGTTCATCCAAGCTGGCAGCAGGCGCTTCTTCAATAATTTTCTGATATTTCCGCTGAATGCTGCAATCGCGCTCAAACAGATGAATGAAATTTCCGTGATTGTCCCCAAGTATTTGCACTTCAATGTGTCTTGCATCCTCTAAATAAGGTTCAAGAAAGACTTCACCGTTTCCGAAAAAGTTAGCTGCCAGGCGTGCTGCATGTTCTGTTTTTTCGTTTAACTCATCCCGTGAGTAAATCACCTGCATTCCTTTACCGCCGCCGCCGTGCGCAGATTTCACCAAAACAGGATAGGGAATTTCGGGCATGAGTTTTTCCCGGTTCTCCGAAGTAATCATAAAATTCTCCAAAATGGGAATGCCCAATTCCTTAGCTACTTTTTTTGTTTCCGGTTTATTACCCGTGAGTTCCAGTGCCTGCGGAGCAGGACCAATGAAAATGATTCCATTTTCCCTGCATGCAGTGGAAAATAACGGATTTTCCGATAAAAATCCGTAACCGGGATGAATCGCTTCTGCTCCGGTTTCAACAGCTGCTTCTATCAGTTTTTGAATGTTCAAATAGGTGTCTGCAAGCGCTCCGGCGCCCAACGATACCGACTCGGTAGCTTGCAAAACGTGCGGTGCATTCTCTTCGCCGGCTGAATAAACGGCAACTGTTTTAATGCCCATCGCCCGGGCTGTGCGAATTATCCGCAGGGCAATCTCGCCGCGGTTTGCAATAACTATTTTTTTAAATCTCTTCATTTGCCTGTTTTCCAAAAAATGAATTTGTTCAAATCAGCTTCTTTTGCCTGTGGAAATATATCATTTTTTGCCAATTTATTTTAAATATGTCAATTTTTGCCTTTCATAAAGCATCGCTGAATCACTCTGAAAGTGTTGAACCACTAAAATTCTGCTAACCGGCAGAATTTAAAGTTTTGGCAGCAGTTTACCGCATTCACTTTTTGGAGCAGATTCATCACGTAATATAATAAAGAGGAAATTTTGAAAATGGTTTAATTCCGGCATTTCTTTACCAGTTCGCTTTTCGCTTTTCGATAAATGCCTGCATACCTTCCTGTGCTTCATCAGAAATCCGCGAAAGAGCAAGCAGTCGGGCTAATTTCTTTCCCATATTCTTTGGAAACCTACTCATAATCAGTTTATTGATTGTCTTTTTTGATTTTATAACAGAATCCGGGCCTCCCTCTAAAATTGCCTGAATGGTTTTTTCAAGATGTTGCTGCATCTCTTCCTGGTTACTGAATGAGCCGTTTACTAACCCAAACGCTTCAGCTTGTTTGCCATTGAAGCGCCTTGCTGTGAATATCAGCTCCTTAACCGTTGCAGGCTGCATTCTCAGCAGAAGATAGGGCGAAATTGTTGCAGCCACCAGACCAATTCTTGTTTCGCTGAGCGAAAATTTGCTGTCGGTGGTGCAATATGCCAAATCGCAGGCTGCCAGCAGACCGTTTCCGCCTCCGAAAACGCTTCCGTGCGCTGCACCAATAACCACGGCAGAACAACGAAAAACTGCCTTAAACATCCGGGCGAGCATTTTTGTCTCTTCCCTGTTCTCTTTGGCAGAGAGGTTTATCGAGTTTTTCATCCACAATAAATCTGCTCCCGCACAAAACGACTTTCCGGCTCCCTGCAGGGTGACAACCGAAATATCCTTGCGTTGGTTGACTTCTCTGAAAAATCTTGTGATTTCCTGAATCATCTCCGGGTTCATTGCATTGTGCTGTTCGGGTCTGTTGAGCAACACGCTTGCAACGCTGCCACTTATGCTTATTTTCAATGTTTTAAATTGATTCTGCATTTTTATTTCTGTTGTTTAATGTTTTATCAAATGATTTCTTTGTTTAAGATAATTTCCCTGATTTTTCTGTTTACATCCGGTAAATTCCTGTTTTGGGCTCCGCCCATTTTTTGTTGGCGGAGATGGAGATACAGAGTGCAATGATATTTCGCGTATCAAGCGGGTCAATGATTCCATCGTCCCAAAGACGGGAAGTGCTGTATAGCGCAGCGCTTTGCTCTTCAAACATTTCAACCAGATCCGGCGCTTTCGGATTGCTCTTTTTTTGGTTGATGGCATTCAGTACAAATGAAGCCTGCTCGCCGCCCATTACGCCAATTTTGGCGCCGGGCCACATAAAAAGAAAGTTGGGATTGTAGGCGCGCCCAGCCATGGCATAATTTCCGGCTCCGTATGAGCCGCCGACAATCACCGTAATCTTGGGAACAGATGCCGTAGCCACGGCGTGAATAAGCTTGGCGCCATCACGGGCAATGCCCTGATGTTCATATTTCTTTCCCACAATAAACCCGGTGATATTTTGCAAAAACAGTAACGGAATTTTTCGGAAATTACACATTTGAATAAAATGTGCTCCTTTCAGAGAAGCTTCGGACGTGAGAAAACCGTTGTTAGCAACAATTCCCGTCATGTAGCCATGAATCCGTGCAA
>CAYNOQ010000003.1:0-33596 GCA_964398855.1 uncultured Mariniphaga sp.
ACATCAGTAAATAATTCAACGTCATTTTTCGCACAGCGAAAAATCTGTTTATTGCAAAAGTCAATAAAAACTTATGTGTCCTAATGTGCCTATGTGGTTTGTAAAAATCTAAGGAAAAACGAAATTCCATTTTATGCAAATCATGTAGCTGATTATCGTTTTTATATGGAAAATCGACTTATTTTATGCAAATCATATAGTCGATTATCATTTTTACATAAAAAACAGGCTTGTTTTATGCAAATTATAAAATCAATTGTTACTTTTGCATAAGTTTAAATTTGTAATGAAATGGTTATCGAAAGAGAAATAACTGCAAAAATCCGGAATATGGCTGAAAAGTTTCCCGTGATTACGCTTACGGGAGCACGTCAGTGTGGAAAATCTACTTTACTGAAAAACAGTTTTCCTGAGTATCGGTATGTCTCACTTGAAGATTTGGATGTGCGGCAGCTTGCTTTAGATGATCCGCGTGGATTTTTAAAAAACTTTCCCGAAAAAACAATCATTGATGAAGCCCAGCAGGCTCCCCGGTTGTTTTCCTATATTCAGACAAAAGTGGATGAAGCCGGTGAAACAGGAATGTATATTTTGTCGGGCTCCCACAATTTTTTGCTGATGGAGAGTATCACTCAAAGTCTTGCGGGACGGGTAGCCGCGCTGAAACTTGCACCGTTTTCGATTTATGAACTGGAGAATGCGGAAAAATTACCGGCAGATATCAATCAATGGCTTTTTACCGGAGGGTATCCGCGTATATATGACAAAGCGATTGATCCGGTTGATTTTTATCCAAATTATCTGCAAACCTATGTGGAACGCGATGTGAGACTGCTGCGCAATATTGCTGATTTATCGGCATTTATACGTTTTTTGAAATTTTGCGCTGGAAGGATTGGTCAGGTTTTAAATATCTCTTCCCTTGCAGTTGAGGCTGGTATCACTGTTTCGACTGCAAATGCATGGCTTTCCGTATTAGAAACCAGTTATGTGATATTCTTTTTGAAGCCCTACTACCGGAATTTCAATAAGCGCCTGACAAAAGCTCCAAAACTCTATTTTGCCGATACAGGTTTGGCTGCATCACTTCTTGGGCTTGAAAATTCCACACAGTTGTCAATGCACTATCTGCGCGGTGAACTTTTTGAAAACATGGTAATTGCGGAATATGTTAAGCGATTATATGCGCAGGGGAAAGAGCCGCAGATTTTTTATTGGCGCGACTCCAACCGGAATGAAGTGGATTTACTCATCGAAAGTGGCAGAAGTTTACAGGCAGTGGAAATCAAATCAGGTGCAACCCTAAATGAAAGCTTCTTCAAAAATCTCCGCTATTTTCAATCTGTTGCACAACTGCCCAATGATTCATTGTCAGTTGTTTATGGTGGAGATGCTGACTTCATTACTTCTGGCGGAAAATACATTTCCTGGCGGAAGTGGCAAAAATAAATTTTGCCGTCTTCCGCCGGGAATTTTCCTTTAAAACCGCTGAAAAACTATTTTCCCCAGTTGGTATTGGGTTCAGGTCCCATTTCAAACTCCAACGTTCCGCCGTTTACAATTTCATCGTGTGAAATCCATACTCTGTTGAAGGGTTCGCCGTTTAGTTTTGCACTCTGGATATAGATATTTTCATCAGAATTATTCCGTGCAATCACCGTGAAATCCTTCTCTTTTTCTGTTTTCAGGGTAAGCTTTTCAAACAGCGGGCTGCCAATCATATATTTCGGGTCGCCGGGAGTAACCGGATAAATTCCCATGGCGCTCAGCACGTACCATGATGACAGCGAACCCATATCTTCATTTCCGCAAAGACCGCCCGGACCGGGTCTGTATAGTTGCGTCATAATTTGCCTGGCGCGGTACTGGGTTTTCCAGGGTTGCCCGGTAAAATTGTAGAGATAGGCAACGTGGTGCGATGGCTGGTTACCATGCACATACTGCCCGATTGTGCCTACAACACCAATATATTTTGGCGGAGTGATAATTGGACTCATTTCAAAAAAGGTGTCTAACTTTTCGATAAACTTTTCAGAACTTCCAAACAGATCGATCAATCCAGGAA
The DNA here is from genome assembly GCA_964398855.1 of uncultured Mariniphaga sp. Taxonomy (GTDB): domain Bacteria; phylum Bacteroidota; class Bacteroidia; order Bacteroidales; family Prolixibacteraceae; genus Mariniphaga. Next base: position 2,066 of record CAYNOQ010000003.1, read on the forward strand.
TATCGTGCTGAACCGACCAGATATACTGCCATGCGTTGGATTCGGTATAGTAGCGGTTGGGACGACGCCCCACCAGCAGTGGATCGAAATAACGATAGTAGGAGTGGTCGCCGTAAGTTACAATTTCCTGCTCTTTCCCGTCAATTGCTTCTAACCAGGAGCCGTCAGCCATGCGCGGGCGCATGAAATTTGTCTGGTTGTCCCACACATTTTTATAATAGTCTGCCCGATTCATAAATAACTGATAGTCATCATCTTTGTTTAATGCTTTTGCCATTTGTGCGATACACCAGTCATCATAGGCAAATTCCATCGTTTTGGGCACCGACTCCGTTACCCTGTCCACCGGAACGTATCCCAGTTCGTTGGTGTATTGCAGTCCTGACCGTGCAGCATCAATAGAAACCGGCGGTTCAGGAAATTTCAGCGCCTTGTCGCGCATTGCCTGATAAATAAAATCAACATCATAGTCGCGGAAACCCTTGAAGTAGGCATCTGCAATAACTGGCACCAAATGGTCGCCTACCATGCCTTCGCCAAATACATTTTGAAAATGCTGACCGGGAAGCCATCCATACTGCTTTGTCTTGTCAACAATTGATTTGATGAAATCGTTGATGTGGTCGGGAGCAATGAGCGTGAGCAGCGGATGTTGCGAACGGTAGGTGTCCCAGCAGGAGAAAGAGCCATAGAAATCATAACCGCCGGTGTCGTGGATTTTGCCGTCGCCGCCAAAATATTTTCCGTCAACATCCTGATTGATATATTGCGACAGCAGGGAGCGATAAACCGCCGTGTAAAAAATCTCTTTCTGCTCGGAAGTGGCGCCTTCAATCTGGATTCTCGATAGCTCTTTTTCCCAGATTGTACGTGCATCATTTTTCACCTGCTCAAAATTCCAGTGGGGAAGCTCTTTTTCCATATTTTTTCTGGCGCCTTCAACGCTCACATAAGAGATTGCCACCTTCACAAGCACTTCTTCGTTTTCGGAAGTGTTATAGGTTACAAACGCACCGACACTTTTCCCGCGTTCGGCATTTTTATAGGCGAAGACAGCTCCGCCCGATTCCGGTGAGGCGTATTCGGAATCAAATGTTCCGTAATAATAGAACGGCTTGCTGAACTCTGCGACGAAATAGATAGTTCCCGGACCGTCGGTTTTTTCGCCTTCAATTCTCCGGTCGTTGATTATCCGCACTTCTGCCCGGTCATTTTCATCTTTACTTCCAATCTGATGTCCCAAATCCATGATGATTCGCGCATTATCTGTTTCGGGAAAAGTGTATCTATGAAATGCAACCCTCTGGGTTGTAGTCAGTTCGGCGTTTACGCCATAATCTTCCAAAAAAACAGAGTAGTAGCCCGGCGAAGCAGTTTCGCGCGAGTGACTGAACCGGGAGCGATACCCGGAATCGGGATTGTTGTCAGTTCCGGGAATAATCTGAAGCTGTTCGTTAACGGTTGGCATAAGCAAAATATCACCGCCGTCAACCATTCCCACTCCGCTCCAGTGCGTGTGGCTGAACCCCATAATTGATTTTGCCTGATAAACATAGCCGCTGCAGTGCGTCCACCCTTCGGTGCCGGTGTCGGGACTTACGTGCACCATGGCAAACGGAAGTGACGCACCGGGGAAGGTGTGCCCGTAAAAGTCAGTGCCCAAAAACGGATTCACGTGGTCTGACAGATCATTTGTCTGCACCGTTTGGCACGAATAGAAAACACTTGAAAAAATCAAGATTGTTGCAATTGTTAATAATTTTCCTGATTTCATAATTGTTAAAAATTGGTTACTCTGTTTTTTATTAAGAATTTTAACCCCAAAGATAAATGTTGAATTATAAAAACAAGCATAGGGTTAATTTTCTATTTATAATGAGTAATAAAACAGAAGTTTTATTGTCTGTGAACCTCTTTTTTTGTTAGTGATAAACCGTTTTAGGTAATTTCAATTTTGTAAATTTGCATCGCTTTTTAATTCGATTGGAAAAAAGTAGAATGAAAAAATTCAGTAGGCTCAGTTTTTATCCGGCTTTTGTCCTGATTGTTTTTATCGCTTCCTGCTCAGGCAGACAGCAGATACCTGATTTAGCCGGCTATGTTGATCCGTTCATCGGTACGGACGGACACGGACATACTTTCCCTGGAGCCACTGTTCCTTTTGGCATGGCACAGATAAGCCCTGATACACGCTGGGCAGACTGGGACGGATCGTCGGGCTATCACTATTCCGATAATACCATCATGGGATTCAGTCAGACCCACCTGAGTGGAACCGGCGCTCCCGAGTATTGCGATGTGCTGCTGATGCCCACAGTTGGAGAAATACAGATTCTGGCGGGCGATGAAGAAGATTCAAAAACCGGATATCGTTCTGCTTTCAGCCACGACAATGAATTTGCTTCTCCCGGATATTACAGCGTGCTGCTGGACGATTATGGTGTAAAAGCTGAGCTGACTGCCACAAAGCGAACCGGTTTTCATCGCTATACATTTCCGGCTTCGGAAGAAGCAAACATCATTCTTGATCTCAAAAACCGCGATTATGTGGTGAATTCATATCTTGACGTGATCAGTGATACTGAAATTTCCGGTTTGCGGCTATCCAAAAGAGGATCGGTTACTGAGCAATATGTATTTTTTTATGCAGTTTTTTCAAAACCTTTTAAAGAATATGGAATTGCGCTGAATGATACGATAATAGGAGCTGCCAAGAGGGGAGAAGGACAGAATGTTAAAGCATTTTTTAGATTTGATACTGCTGAAGATGAGCAAATTCAGATAAAAATTGGTATTTCGGCAGTGGATGCTGAAGGTGCACGAAAAAACCTGGAAGCAGAGAATAAGGGCTGGAATTTCGACAGCGTTGCAAATGATGCCCGTGATGAGTGGAACAAACTCTTGTCAAAAATTGAGGTAGAAGGCGGCACTGAAAGGCAGCGCCGTATTTTTTACACGGCACTCTATCACACTGCCATTGCGCCCAATATTTTTGAAGATGTAGATAAAAGATACCGCGGGATTGACCATAAAGTGCATCAATCTGCGGGGTTTACCAATTACACGGTATTTTCGCTTTGGGATACATTTCGTGCACATCTGCCCCTGTATTCTATTATTGACCCTTTGCGTTATCAGGAGTTCGTAAAGACATTTCTCAATATGTATAAAATAGGCGGGAAGCTGCCTCAGTGGGAGCTTGCCGGAAATGAAACCGGAGGAATGATTGGCTATCACACCCATTCGGTAATTGTTGACGGATACAGGAAAGGCATCCGGGATTTTGATGCCGCACTTGCATTTCAGGCGATGAAGGAGCGGGTGGAAAATATTCGCTACTACAAAGACCTTGGTTTTATCCCTTCCGACAAAGAGAGCGGTTCGGTTTCAAAAGTGATGGAATATTCATACAATGACTGGAGCATGGCTCAGATGGCTGAAATACTCGAAGAGAAAGAGGTTTATAATGATTACATCTACCGGGCACAATCCTACAAAAATATGTATGATGCAGCCACCGGATTTATGCGCCCGAAAAACAGCCGGCGAAAATGGGTTTCGCCTTTCGACCCGGCAGAGGGAAGCGAGCATTTCGTTGAAGGAAACTCCTATCAGTACAGCCTGTTTGCACCGCACGACGTGAACGGACTGATAGAGCTTATTGGCGGTGACGATAAGTTTGTTGAATGGATGGACACCCTGTTTGTTAAAGAGTCCGGACATGATGACGGCGTAATAGATGCAACCGGCTTAATCGGGCAGTATGCACATGGGAATGAGCCAAGTCATCACATGGCTTATTTATACAATTATGCCGGAAAACCATGGAAAACGCAGGAAATTGTCAGCGAGATTCTGGAAACCATGTATGATGATCAGCCCGACGGGCTGAGTGGAAATGAAGATTGCGGACAAATGTCGGCTTGGTATATTCTGAGTGCTATGGGGTTTTACCAGGTGTGTCCCGGAACGCCTGAATACATTATCGGAACTCCAATTTTTGATAAAGTAACCATTCATCTGGAAAACGGGAAAGATTTTATAATCAAGGCAAACCGTGTTTCTGATAAAAATATCTATATCCAGTCAGCCACATTAAATGGTAAACCGCTGACCAAATCGTGGTTTCCGCATGAAGATATTCTGAGCGGCTCGGAGCTGGTTTTTGAAATGGGACCGAAACCTAATAAAGAGTGGGGAGCAAGAAAGGAAGATCGTCCGGCTTCTGAAAAATACGAGCCTGCAGCAGAACTGCCTTATGCAATCACTGATGATGAGTTTTTTCTTGAATCTGCAAAAATTTCCCTAATCTGTGATGACAAGGATTGTGAGATACGCTACACAACGGACGGAACCCGCCCGACAAAAAAATCAGCTCTTTTTGAGCATCCCATAATTTTGGAAAATACTACCCAAATCCGTTTTGCTTCTTTTAAGGAAGGATTGCTGCCAAGCCGTCCGGTTTCGGCAAATGTCAGAAAAATTGATTTTACCGGATTTGAAAATTATGAAAAATTGGGAGATTTTAGACCGGGTTTAAAATATCAATATTTTGAGGTCGAAATTATGGAGCCGGAAGACCTGGATAGTTGTGAACCTGTGGAAACGGGTGTTCTTCCCAATTTGACCATTGATCAGCGCAGAAGGGAAGATTACTTCGGCTACATCTGGAACGGTTACCTTGACATTCCGCGGGACGGGGTTTACACTTTTTCTATCAAAGTGAATGATCAGTGTGTGTTATATCTTGACGGAAAGGAGTTTATGCGCAGCGGATTTAAAACGGTGGCTCTGAGGAGAGGAAAATATAAAGTGACGGAAAAATATTTTCAGCTTGGAGCAAAGAAATTTAATATTGTGAACTGGAAAGGTCCCGGAATCGAAGAACAGGAAATCCCGGGAAGTGCCTTTTTCCACAGAGAAGATGATTGAAACAAATTTTTAATAATATGATTTTTAAAACAGAGAAGATGAGAAGCAGAAAGAGATTGTTCCCTTTGATTATTATGATTTTGTGGTCGGTAACGCTTGCTGCACAGGTTAATGCGCCTACGCCGATTCCCGACAGGATTGTTGTCAATCCGGGAGAAAACCCCTATACGACTATCGCCGTTAACTGGCGTACCGATACTTCGGTTTCGGAAGGTTTTTGCGAGTTTATGCCGGCGCCGGAAGGGCGGGTGATTGCAGAAAACGTAAAATCTTTTCGGGCAACTACCACCACAAAAGAGTATAATTTTACCAATAAGGACGGCTCGGTTGAGCCAACGATCCGGTCGAATCACCACTCCTATGTGCTGACCGGGCTGGAAGCAGGAAAAAGATATATTTACCGCGTTGGTGCCGGAGATAACTGGAGCGAGTGGTTTGAATATATTTCACCGGTTGCCGGAGAAAAAATTTCATTTGTCTATTTTGGCGATCCGCAGGTGGACCTGAAATCTCAGTTTTCAAGGGTTATCCGTGCTGCATACAGGCATCAGCCCGATTGTGCTTTCATGGTCTATGCCGGAGATCTGATTAACCGTTCGGGGCGCGATATTGAGTGGGATGAGTGGTTTTACGCCGGTTCTCATATTCTGGCAACTATTCCACAAATGATGACTCCGGGAAACCACGACTACAGGGATGGAGTTCTTGACCCCCACTGGAATGCGCAGTTTACACTTCCCGCCAACGGAGCAAAAGGAGTGGAGGGGTCCTGTTATTATGTTGATTATCAGAATTTGCGTTTTATTTCAATCGATAGTGGTGCTGAAAATGAGCTGCGTAAGGAAGGCGGAGTTATATTGGAAGCGCAAAAACAATGGCTCACGTCAGTTCTGGAGTCAAATACCAAAAAATGGGTAATTCTCATCACGCATCTGCCGTTTTATTCACCAAAGCAGAATCGTGACAATAAACATATTCGCCAAAATTTTCAACCTATTATTGAAAAATATAAAGTGGATCTGGTTTTAACCGGACACGACCACTCCTACGCACGCGGCAGGGCATCAGATAATCCGTTGGAAAAACAACCCATTATGTATGTTACATCTGTCAGCGGACCCAAACTAAGCGATGTTGGAGACAAGGAGTGGATAGAGTTTTCTGGCGAGCACAAGCAGCTCTACCAGATTATCACCATTGACAATAATAAGCTGCAATATGAATCCTACGCCGGAGACGGAAGCCTGTTTGACCAGTTTTCCATCAAAAAGAGCGGCAAGGGAAAGAACAAATTCAGATAGCGAAAGGATTATTTATAAAAAACAGCAGATTTTATGAAAAAATCCAGATTAACCGGGATATTGATTGTTGGGATGACCTTAGCCACAGCCTGGGCGGTGAGAGGTCAGTTCGGGCACGAGCAGGGCGCCGCCTGGGCAGGCGGCATTGGCGCTTTGGTGCTGGTGTTGGTTTCAAAACGAAAAGACTGGCTTCAGAAAATTTTCCCGGTTGCTCTTGCTTCGGCGCTTGGATGGGGAATGACCGGTATGATAAGCTATGGCGCAGTTGTCGGATACGGCAGAGCCGAGAATTATCCCAATGCACTGTACGGCTTGCTGATGCTTTTTGTAATTGGCGGCCTGTTTGGCTTGATTGGCGGCGGACTGACCGGTCTTAGCCTGGAATCTTCCTCAAACAAAAGGGTGAAATGGGAAAATCTGATTGTGCAGATGGTTGCCGGTGGCATCATTTTCTACAGTTTTTTGGTAGAACAGATCGGCGTGCTGATGACGCCGCCACGGGCTGAAAACTGGGCTGTTTCGTTAGGCGCCGGGCTTGCCATGCTCTGGTTTATGGTGAGAAATGAATACCGTTCATCACTTCGTGTAGCTCTGATAACCAGTCTCGGAGCAGGCTTTGGGTTCGCTTTTGGCAACTTTTTGCAGACTGTGGGTACAACCCTGCAAATCAATTTCAATTTCTGGAATGTGATGGAGTACAGTATCGGCTTTTTTGGAGGAACTTCTCTGGCGTATGCCGTTTTTACTTCCGAATGGAGTGAAGTTTCCGCAAAAACGAAAGATTGGGAAAATCTTTTCGCGCTGTTTTTCCTTGCAGTTTTTATTCCGTTTATCGTATTTCGCGAATCACTCGGAATATCAAATCTGACAAAGCAAATGACCGGTATTCCCGATGTTGAGCAGGTGGTATTGCTCACGAGGTGGATTGGCGCTTTGCTGATTGCTGTTTTCATTTTAATTGTGTGGTTTTTTATAAGAAAAAAGGGTTATGGCAGAAAGTTTCCCAAACTTTTTTTCGCCGGACTTTTCGGGTTGTACATTATTTTAAGTTACCTGAAAACCGGAGTTTTGGCTGGAAAGTTTTTGCTGACTCATCAGCTCTATGTGGCAAATTATATTGCGATTTTTCTGTTGCTGCGGAAAACTGCCTCCCCATTTGATGAAAAATGCACTGTTCAGAGACTGAATTTTGCAAAATACAGAATCTGGCTTTTGGGTATCCTGATTTTTATTGCGCTGCTGGCGCTCGTCTCCGTTTCCATTCACGACGGACTGCCGGGGGCACATGACCGGTTCCCTTTATAATAGAAAAGGTGGAGTAATTCAATAAATTTGATTTATTTGCAATTATAAATTTTTGACAGGAAATTTAATTTTTAATATAGTATTATAACACAACATTTTATCAACTTAATTTTCAAGCTATGACAGCACAACAAACCAAATGGAGCAGATTGCTCCCTGTTCTTCTCTCATTCATGGTAATGGGATTTGTGGATATTATAGGAGTGGCAACGGGTTACATCAAACAGGATTTCGAGCTGAGTAATTTTGTTGTTCAGTTTCTGCCCATGATGGTTTTGCTCTGGTTTTTCATTTTATCGGTTCCTGCCGGAGTGATTCAGGATAAGGTGGGCAAACGCAATATGCTCAATGCCGGAATGGTGATTCAGGCAATTGGTCTGGGTTTGCCGTTTCTGCACTATTCGTTCGGGATGATGTTTGCTTCATTCTTGCTGCTGGGAATTGGCAACACGCTGATTCAGGTTTCGTCCAATCCGCTGCTGCAGGATGTTTCTCCCGGGGAAAAGCTCGCCAGCTTTCTGAGTACAGGACAGTTTTTGAAAGCGATTATTTCCTTTGCCGGACCGCTGATTGCAACCTTTATGGCGGTGCGTTTCGGCGACTGGCGATTAGTCTTTGCAGTTTACGGGATAAGTTCGGTGGCAGTGGCTTTGTGGTTAGCATCCACACCCATTGCAGAGTCAAAACCCGAAAGAAAACCAGCTTCATTCAGCTCCTGTCTGGGGTTACTCAAAAACCGGTTTGTGATGTTTATGGCACTCTCCATTTTTCTGCTTGTTGGCGCAGAAGTGGCAATCAATACCAACATTGCCATCATTTTAGAGACCCGCTTCGGAATTACCATGGAGAAGGCAGCTATTGGAATCAGCCTGTTTTTTGCCGGCGAAACCATCGCCCGCCTCACCGGTGCCATTTTGCTGAACTGGATTAAGCCGCGTCCGTTTTTGCTGCTGATTTCACTTATTGCCATTGCCGGAGTTGTGGGAATTTTGCTCTCCCCGACATATATAGCAGCGCTGACGTTCATCTTCATCACAGGTTTGGGCGCAGGAAGTATGTTCCCCGTGATTTTTTCACTTGCCCTTGAAAAAATGCCCGAACGTTCCAATGAAATTTCCGGATTGCTGATTATGGCTGTTTCCGGCGGTGCTTTTGTGCCGTTGTTAGTCGGACTTGTAAGTACCTATATTTCAGTTCACGCAGCGATACTTGTTATCGGACTGTGCCTGCTCTACATTCTCTGGGTTTCTCTCTATCTCAAGAGAAAAGGACTTGCGTAAATGGTTGATAAGTTGTTAGATGCGGGATTCTGTGAAATGTTTTTTTGTAATTATGGATTGTTCAAAATATTGTAGCAACCGGAAAAATGAATATAAAAGAATGAAATAAGTATCTTTGCAATTGGCAGTTAAAGGTAAAATGACAAATCAGGAAAAGATTGGACATAAGGAAAGGTTTGAAAAAGCGTTGGGTGAATTGGTAAAAGAACTCAAAACATATGTTTCAACCGATACGGGGGAATGGACTGTAAAAGGATTTATAGACATATATAAGAATATTTACACGATTTCATCCGACACCAAAATTGTCTCTAAAATCCTTGAAATTCATATTTTTCCTGAATTGCTTCAATTTGCCGAAAAATTTGGTTATAAAATAATTTTAGCTGAATATCAAAATTGGTATCCCGATCTGACATTCATTGATAAAGAAAATTTGGAGGTAAAATTTGCTTTAGATATTAAAACAACATATAGAAGAAAGAATAAAATTAATGGATTCACTCTTGGAAGTCACGGGACATATTTCAAAGAGAGAGATAAAAGTAAAAATATTCAATTCCCTTACAATCAATATTTAGGTCATTACTGTTTGGGAATCATTTATACGAGAGAAGATTTTAATGATGACTTAGCTGATACTGAGGTTTATCAGGTTGATGAATTACAGGAAGAATATAAAAAAAACGATACTCCTTTTAAAAACAGACAAGTAACAAATGTTGCCAACCTTAAATCCATTACTTCAGTAATTAAAGATTTTGACTTTTTTGCTGTTGAAAAATGGAAAATTGCCAGTGACAGACGTGGCTCAGGGAATACTGCCAACATTGGCTCTATAAATGATATTGAAGATTTAAAAACTGGAAATGGAGTTTTTAGTAAACTTGGCGAAGAATGGTTTGACGAATATTGGGTGAACTATGGCTTAGCAACAATGATAAAAGACGGGAAGACCATTAAAGTAAGTAGTATTTGGGATTTTCTTGAATTTAAAGGAAGAGAAGATCTTTTTGAAAAAGTTGTTCCAAAAGGTGCCAAACGTAAAAGGAGAGATTAGGATTGATGAAAGTAATAACACCACCAATTAAGAGTCAGGGAATTAAAACTAAATTAGTTCCGTGGATAAGGGAGATTTTACCAAACAAAAACGGAACCTGGATTGAGCCCTTTTTGGGTACTGGTGTGGTCGCATTTAACATGGGATTTGAAAAAGCGGTGTTAAACGATATAAACCCACATATAATTCATTTATACAAAGAAATTCAAAATAAAAAAATTACCCCCCAGATTGTAAGGCAATATCTTGAAGAAGAAGGTGGTAAGCTTAGGAAAAGTGGAGATAACGGGTACGACCATTTTCGGTTTATAAGAGATAGATTTAATGAGTCACCAAACTCGCTTGACTTTATTTTTCTTTCAAGGGCTGGGTTTAACGGAATGATGCGGTTTAATAAAAAAGGACAATGGAATATTCCCTTCTGTAAAAAACCGGAAAGATTTGCACAGGCATACATAACAAAAATTGTGAATCAGGTTACGAGAGTTTCTCATGCTATAAAACCCAAATGGGAGTTTCACAATAAAGAGTTTTCGAAAATTATTCCTTTGGCAAAAAAGGGAGACTTAATTTATTGTGACCCGCCTTATTACGGAAGATACGTAGATTATTACAACGGCTGGACACATGAAGATGAAGAACTTCTCTTTAATCAGTTAAGTGAAACCGATGCTAATTTTATTCTGTCAACCTGGCATCATAACGATTACCGGGAGAATGAAATGATTGGAAAGTTTTGGAATAAATTTAACATCATTACCAAAGATCATTTTTATCATTCGGGCGGAAAAATTGAAAACCGGAGAAGTATTGTTGAGGCGTTAGTTTGCAATTTTGAATTTGCAGATGGAATTGAAGAACATAATCATGGTGTGAGAGAAAAACCGAAGCAACTTTCCATTTTTGAAAATGACAAAAATCAGCCTGCACAACATTCAACAATTTATTTGAGTGACAAGGTTGGCTAAGCAAAAGTTTTTAGATTTGTTTTAATAATTTGATATTGAGTAATATATTGATGAAAAATAAAAATCTTTTTTAAAATATTTGAACAGACGATGTTGTAATGAAAAAAGTTTCTTTAAATGATATTGCGGAGCAGTTAGGCGTTTCAAAAACGCTGGTGTCACTGGTGCTGAACGGAAAGGGGAGAGAGCACCGGATTCGGGAGGAGGTGTGCCAAAAAGTGATCGATTTGGCTAAGGAGCTGAATTATCAGCCTAACCAGATTGCAAAAGGACTTCGCACAGGAAGAACAAACACCATCGGACTGATTATAGCCGATATTGCCAATCCTTTTTTCGGCAAGTTAGGACGTGAAATCGAAAATGAAGCTTCTGTCAACGGCTATCGCGTAATGTTTTGCAGCTCAGACGAGAATGCAGAAAATTTCAAACAACAGGTAGAAATGATGCAGCAGGGGCAGGTTGACGGTTTCATTATTTCACCACCCGCCGGCAGTGAGGAGCAAATCAGTGCGCTTGAAAGGGTTCGCAAACCTTATGTGCTCATTGACCGCTATTTTCCGGAAATCGAATCCAATTCCATCGTAATTGATAATTTTCAGGCAGCTCACGATGCAACTTCACACCTTATTTCCATGGGATACAAAAGAATAGCCTGTATTACGCTGAATAATATGCTCAAAAACATGCAGGACAGGCTTGCAGGCTATAAAAAGGCACTGGAGGATGCCGGTCTTGAAGTGGATGAAAACCGGATTAAAATTTTGCCTTTTTCCCATGAAAGAAACGATTTTGAAAGTGCAATTAAAGAGTTGAAAACGGATAATCAAAACAGTGCCGATGCCATATTTTTCACAACCAGCAAGGCAGGGATTATGGGATTGGAGAGTATCTATTCTTTGGGGTTGGAAATTCCCGAAGATGTGGCGGTTGTCAGTTTTGACGACCCGGACGCCTACCGGATTAGCAATCCGCCGGTTACGGCAATTGCCCAGCCGTTGAAAGAGATCGGAAAAGAGTCAGTGAAACTGCTGATGAAACAGATAAACAGCAAGGGAAGAAAAGCCCGTGCAAAACAGGTTGTGCTGAAAGCTAAATTAATCGAACGAAAGTCAAGCGCTAAATAATTTTTTTGAAACTTAGCTAAAACGGTTTAACGAAAAAATTGGAGAAGATGAAAAAAAATACATCGGAATATTATCTGGGAATTGATATTGGAGGTACCAAATGCGCTGTAGTCGTAGGTGATGGCGACTTCAACATTCACCGCAGGATTCAGTTTGACACCCGAACGGCAGAAAGAGGCTGGCAGGAAATTGTGAATGAGTTTTTTACACACATCGACAACCTTTTTGATGGATTTCCCGTGGAGAAGCTTTCGGGTATCGGAATCAGCTGTGGCGGTCCGTTAGATTCACGAAAGGGAATGATCTATTCTCCGCCAAATCTGCCGGGTTGGAACAATGTTCCTATCGTAAAAGTTTTCAATGAAAAATACAATGTTCCCGTATCAATTCAGAATGATGCCAATGCCAGTGCGCTGGCTGAATGGCTGCTGGGCGCCGGCAAGGGAACCCGGAACATGATCTTTCTCACCTTTGGAACCGGCATGGGCTCAGGACTTATTTTGGATGGAAGGCTGTACGCAGGAACCAATGATTTAGGTGGCGAAGTGGGACATATCCGTCTGGCAAAAGAGGGCCCGGTTGGTTTTGGGAAAGCCGGTTCGTTTGAAGGATTTTGTAGCGGCGGCGGTATTGCACAGCTCGCAAAATCAATAGTTTCCGAAAAATATCAAAAAGGAGAAAAAGTAGGCTTTTGCAAATCTGATGAAATTGATGAGTTAGATGCCAAAAAAGTTGCTGTTGCAGCACAAAACGGCGATGAAACGGCATTGGAAATCATTCGTATTTCAGCTGAATATTTGGGGCATGGGCTTGCAATTCTCATCGACATTCTGAATCCCGAATGCATCGTTATCGGGAGTATTTATGCGCGAAACGAAAATCTTTTCAAACCTGTTGCCGATGCCGTTCTTGCTGAAGAAGCCATTCCATCGGCGCTCGAAGTGTGTGAAATAAAACCTGCACTTCTGGGCGATTCCATTGGCGATTATGCCGCCTTGTGTGTCGCCTTGTATGACAAGAAATTTTGAATTTTTAAAGTAATATTAAATATGGAAGCAATTCTGAAACAGTTGTTTAGCAGGAAAAAGGAGTTGGTGTCACTTAGAGAACCCATCTCAGGGGCTGCAACTGCGCTGATTGAAACTTTTGGCAATGGCGGCAAATTATTGGTTTGCGGCAATGGCGGCAGCAGCGCTGATGCCGGACATGTGGTAGGTGAACTGATGAAGGGATTTGAGGACAATCGTCCGCTGAGTGCAGAAATTCAGAATAAGATGTTTCAGGAGTTTGGGGAACAGGGTATTCTGTTGGCTGAAAAGCTCCAGCAGGGATTGCCTGCCATTTCTCTTTCGGAGCATACTGCTCTGATTACTGCCATTTCCAACGATCTGGGTGGCGATTTGATTTTTGCCCAGCAGGTGGTCGGATATGGAAATCCGGGAGATATTTTGTTGGGGTTCAGCACTTCGGGAAATGCCCAAAATGTGATAAATGCCATGATGGTTGCAAAAGTCAGGGGACTGAAAACCATTGGTATGACGGGAAGTAGCGGAGGCAAAATGAAGGAGTTTTGTGATATACTGATCAATGTCCCGGAAACCCGGACGGCTTATGTTCAGGAATTGCATCTTCCTGTTTATCATGCACTTTGCCTGATGGTGGAACATGAAATGTTTAAAAAATAGTATAAAAGAAATCAACATGAAGACAAAAATCAAAAAATTATTTTTTGTGCTGATTCTTATTATTTCAGGAATAGCCTGTCAGACGCAAAAAGAAGCGGAGCCGGTTCGCTACACGGATTTTGTGAATCCCATTGTGGGTACCGATTTCCACGGGCACACTTTTCCCGGCGCAACGCTTCCCGGCGGGATGGTTCAGCTGAGCCCCGATACCGGAACCGAAGGGTGGGACTGGAGTTCAGGCTATCATTACAGCGACAATTCGCTGATCGGATTCAGCCATACGCACCGCAGCGGAATGGGTGCAGGCGACTGGGGCGATGTTTTGCTGATGCCCGCTGTGGGCGAGGTGAAAGTTATTCCCGGAAGCAAGGAAAACCCGGATGAAGGTTATCGCTCGCGCTTTTCTCACGGCGAAGAGTACGCTTCACCCGGATATTACACCGTAAAACTGAGGGATTACGATATCAATGCGGAGCTGACGCTGACCGAAAGAGCGGGATTTCACCGCTACACCTTTCCGGCATCGGAAGCAGCTCATATTATAGTTGATGCCGGACATGGAATTCGTGAGAATTACCGCAGAGGCAGCGAAGTGCAGATTGTCAGTGATACGGAAATTGTCGGGCACCGCGCTTCCCACGGTTTTGTGAAACACAAAAACGTCTATTTCTGTGCTCGGTTCAGCAAACCATTTCGGGCATCCGGAACCTGGAGCGATGAGAATATCAAACCCGGTTCAAAAGAGGATTCCGGACTTTATACCGGTGCTTATGTAGAATATACTACCACTGAAAATGAGGTGATTGAAGTGAAAGTGGGCATCTCCTATACCAGTATTGAGCAGGCGCGACTGAATGTGGAAACCGAAATCCCGGGCTGGAATTTCGACGAAGTGAAAAACCGTGCGAAAGAAAAGTGGAACGCTGTTTTAAGCCGGATTGAAGTGGAGCTTCCCGACAGCTATTCGCCGATAATCAAGCAGGAAAAAATGAACACTTTCTACACTGCCCTTTATCATTCACTTCTGTTTCCGGCAACTTTCAGCGATGTGGACGGCAAATATGTGGGATTGGACAATCAGGTGCACACCGCCGACGGATTCACCTATCTGAGCGATTTTTCACTGTGGGATACCCATCGTGCGCAAATGCCGCTGCTTACCCTTGTTGACCCGCAGCGAAGCCTGAATTCCGTAAAATCCATGCTGGCTCAATATGATCAGGGGGGCTGGCTGCCCACGCCGCAGCAATTTGGAAACAGCTACACCAACGACATGATTGGCGACCATCCTGTTTCGGCAATTTTAGATGCTTACAGAAAGGGAATTAACGATTTTGATGTGGAAAAAGCTTATGAAGCAGTGAAAAAGAATGCCATGGAGATTCCGCCGGCAGACCATCCATCGCGGGGCAGACCCGGATTGGAATATTACATGGAATATGGGTATATTCCCTACAATAAGTTGCGGGAATCGGTTTCGCGGACACTGGAATATGCATACAACGACTGGTGCATGGCTGAATTTGCCCGTGCGCTCGGAAAAACCGAAGATTATGAATATTTTTCAAAAAGAGCAACTTCCTATAAAAATGTGATTGACATTTCCACAGGATTTGCACGCCCGAAAGACGATAAAGGCGTGTGGCTTTCTCCTTTCAATCCGACCTTTGTAGGGCATGGCGACGAAAGACACTACACCGAAGCCAACGCATGGCAATATACCTGGTTTGTTCCTCATGATGTTGCGGGATTGATTAAACTGGAAGGCGGCAAAACCCGATTTGTCTCCAAATTAGATTCCCTTTTTACCATCAGTTCCGATGTGGAGGAAACAGTTTCGGATATCACCGGAATGATCGGGCAGTATGCCCACGGGAACGAACCGAGCCACCACACGCTCTATCTGTTTAATTATGCCGGAATGCCGTGGGAAACACAGCGTTTGGCGCGTCAGGTGATTGATGAGCTATATCACGACGGTCCCGACGGATTGTGCGGAAATGAGGATATGGGACAAATGTCCGCATGGTATGTGCTGAGCGCCATGGGATTTTACCCCGTTGCTCCCGGGCAGAATGTCTATGTTTTGGGAAGTCCGCTCTTCAGCAAGGCAGTTCTTCATTTGGATAAAAACTTTTACAATGCGGACAAACTGGTTATCGAAACTCAGGGAAATTCGCAAATAAACAAATATATTCAGTCGGTAGCACTTAATGGGGAAGAACTCAGTCAAACCTGGTTTGACCACAGTGTGATTAACAGTGGCGCAACGCTCACTTTCAAAATGGGAGAGCAGCCCAATAAAAACTGGGGCATTACTCCCGAAGACGCACCGCCTTCAATGTCAGATAAATAGTAATTAATATAAATTCTTAAAAATAAAAATGGAAAAAGAGAAATTAAAAAAGATATTAGAGGACGTAAACTCTGCAAAAGTTATCGTGGTAGGTGATTTTTGTCTGGATGCCTACTGGTTTATCGACGAATCGAAAAGTGAAGTTTCCGTGGAAACCGGGCAGTTTACCCGCCCCGTAAGAGTACAGCAATATTCATTGGGCGGCGCCGGAAACGTAACGAACAATCTTGCCGCAATGGGTGTAAAGGATGTACGGGCTTTCGGCGTCATCGGAACCGATCCGTTTGGGTTTGAGATGGTGAAAATCATGCAGGAAAACGGAATTAATCCCAAAAATCTGATAACTCAGGAAGAGGAGTGGTCAACGCACGTTTACACAAAACCTTATGTGGACAACGTGGAGCAGGGACGTATCGATTTCGGCAATTTCAATGAACTTTCTCCGGAAACAGCCGACCGGCTTATCGGTTTGCTGGCAGACGAAATACCCGGTATTGATGTGGTTATCATTAACCAACAGGTGATGTCGGGAATTCATACGCCCTATTTTCGGAAAAAATTAGTGGAGGTGATTCAGCGTTTTCCTGATAAAATTTTTATAACCGACAGCAGAAATTACAATGAAGTTTATGACGGCTCCTGGCGGAAAATGAACGATCTGGAAGCTGCCAGACTTATCGGGCTGGAGAAGGAGCACGATGACGTGGTGCTTTATTCGGAAGCGAAGGAGGCGGCGCTTTCGCTTTACAAAAAGTTTGGAAAACCGCTTTTTGTTACCCGTGGTTCCCGTGGTTCGCTGGTGGTTGACGAAAACGGTGTGTCCGAGATTCACGGGCTGATGATTTTGGCAAGAGTGGATACGGTGGGCGCCGGCGACAGCTATCTTGCCGGAGCTGCTGCAACTCTTGCAGCCGGGTATTGCCTGCACACAGCCGCTGAAATCGGCTCCTACGTTGCAGGGGTTACCGTTCAGAAACTCTTTCAGACCGGAACGGCATCTCCCGAAGAGATTATGGAGATTGGTACCGACCCCGATTTGATTTACAATGTGGAACTTGCCGAAGATGCAAGACGCGCCAACTTTCTGGATAATACCGAAATTGAAATTATAAAAGAGTGGAGCGAACCATTGCAGATTAAACACGCGATTTTCGATCACGACGGAACCATTTCAACCCTGCGCGAAGGCTGGGAGCAGATTATGATACCCATGATGATAAAGGCAATTTTGGGTGATCGCTACCGGGATGCCGATGAATCATTATACCATAAAGTGCACGAGCATGTTGTGGAATTTGTGGATAAAACAACAGGCATTCAGACACTTGTGCAAATGCAGGGATTAGTTGAGTTAGTGAAGGAATTTGGACTGGTGCCCGAAGACCGGATTCTTGACGAATTCGGATATAAGGAGATTTACAATCAGGAGCTGCTGGAAATGGTCAGGGTACGCGAAGCCAAACTGACGCGAGGCGAATTGAGTGTGGAGGATTACACCATGAAAAATGCGGTTCAGCTTCTTGAAAAGCTGTACAATGCGGGAGTTACCCTTTATCTGGCAAGCGGCACGGACGAGGAAGATGTGAAGAATGAAGCCCGGATTCTGGGTTATGAACACCTGTTTAAGGGTGGAATTCACGGTGCTGTGGGTGATGTAAATAAAGAGGCAAAAAAGATAGTAATTGACAGGATTCTTGATACCATTGGTGAATCTAACACTTCGCAGTTGGCAACCTTTGGCGATGGTCCTGTGGAGATTCGCGAAACACGCAAACGGGGAGGTGCAACCATCGGAATTGCCAGCGATGAGATGAAACGCCACAGCCTGAATGAGAGCAAGCGTTCAAGGCTCATCAAAGCCGGGGCTGACGTAATTGTTCCCGATTTTTCGCAACTGCCCCAACTGCTTAAATTGTTAAATATTCAAGAATAACGCATGGCTTATCCAAAATTTGACCGCGATAAACTTGACGTAAAACGGTTGGAAGACCGGAAAAACAAGGTTTACATCGAGCGTGACCATGTTCCGGTAACTCATTCTCCGCAAAAGCTTTCGGAAAATGGAGCACGGCTGATTGACCAAACCGCCGGGCGCATCAAAACTGCGCACCAAAAGGGAAGTTCGGTGATGCTGACGTTTGGCGCCCATACCATCAAA
The DNA here is from genome assembly GCA_964398855.1 of uncultured Mariniphaga sp. Classification (GTDB taxonomy): domain Bacteria; phylum Bacteroidota; class Bacteroidia; order Bacteroidales; family Prolixibacteraceae; genus Mariniphaga. The sequence goes on from CAYNOQ010000003.1 coordinate 20,235, forward strand.
AACGGAATGGGTCCAACGCTCATTGCGCTTATTCGTGAAGGCTGGGTTACTCATCTGGCTACAAACGGCGCCGGCATCATCCACGACTGGGAGTTTGCATTTCAGGGGAAATCGAGTGAAGATGTGCGCGAAAATGTGAGATTAGGGCAATTTGGAATCTGGGACGACACCGGTTTTTACATCAATCTGGCGCTGGTGGTTGGCGCTTTTGAAGGATTGGGATATGGCGAATCGGTGGGAAAAATGGTTCACCGCGAAGGATTAGATATTCCCAAAACAGCATTTTTATACAACTTTGCAAGGGAGAAAATGGAGTCGGAACCGTCAAAAGCTGCTGCTGCAATCGACCTTGCCGGAGTGATCAGACACTTCAATCTCTCGCCCGGATTTATGGAGATTCCGCATCCCTATAAAGCCTATTCGGTGCAGGGAAACGCATACGCTTTGGGTGTTCCGTTCACCGGGCATCCCATGTTTGGGCATGACATTATATATACGCACCCCATGAACCACGGCGCTTCAATCGGACGCGCGGCGGAGACCGATTTTCTCTATTATGCCAAAAGTGTCAGCAATCTTGAGGACGGAGTTTATATGTCGGTGGGGTCGGCGGTGATGTCGCCCATGATTTTTGAGAAATCGCTCTCCATGTCGCAGAACCTGAAAATTCAGGAAAATGACCTGATAAAAAACCACTATATCTTAGTGGTGGATCTGTCTGAATCGGACTGGGACTGGGACAAGGATGGTGAGCCGCCGGCAGATAATCCGGCGTATTACATGCGCTATTGTAAGACTTTTTACCGTATGGGCGGCGAAATGCACTATCTGACAGCGGATAACCGTGATTTTCTGCTGGCAATTTATCAGAAACTTCAGTGCGGTTAACTGTTTTTAAAACTTTTTAAAAAGATGTAAAAGGCTCTTTTTCAAATTTAAACGAATTCAAAAAATGAAAAAAGAAGAACTGGTTCAACTAAAAAACGAAGCCCAAGCTCATCTGGTGAATGAGCTTTTGCCATTTTGGACAACCCGGATGATTGATAAGGAAAACGGGGGCTATCTCACTCATTTTGATGAAAATGGAAATGACACCGGCGAAGATGAAAAGTCGCTGATTGCGCAAACCCGCTCTCTTTATACGCTGTCGTCGGCTCACCGCGCCGGATATGGCAACGGGGAACTTGCCGAAATGGCTGCGCACGGCGTTGATTTTCTGTTAGATAAAATGTGGGATAATGAACATGGCGGCTTTTTCTGGATGGTGGACAGAAAAGGGAATTTGGAAATCGATAAAAAAATCATTTACGGGCACAGTTTCGCCATCTATTCACTGAGCGAATATACGCTGGCAACCGGCGACCGGCGGGGCATTGAGTATGCCGAAAAAGTGTTCCGGCTGCTTCAGGAGTATTGCGCAGACACCATGTATGGCGGTTACTGGGAAATGTTTCAGCGCGACTGGACGCTGTGCGGACCCGGAAGTCAGGGCGGCGACCGGAAAACGTTGGATGTGCACATGCACCTGATGGAAGCATTTACCACGCTTTACGAAAGCACCGGAAAAGAGGTGCATCGGCGTAAGTTGCTTGAAATTATTGACCTGCTGCTTAACCGGATTATTCATCCCGAATATAAAACCGGAATTCCGCAGTTTTACAAGGACTGGTCTGTTGCGCCGCAGATTAAATTTGACATTATCTGGGGCTGGGACCGGTTTTCGGAAGATGGGCAAAAAGGAAATGCAACCGACAACACCTGCTATGGGCACAACGCCGAATTTGCCTGGCTATTGAACCATGCGCTGGAAATTCTGAAAGTTAGCCCCGAAGAATATTCCGGTTTGTTTCGTATCATCTATGATCACACCATTGATAATGGCATTGATTACGAATATGGTGGTGTTTTCGTGGAGGGACCCCATTCCGGCGGTGTTTATGATCGTGAAAAAGAGTTCTGGCAACAGGCAGAAGTTTTAATCGGATTGCTTGATGCCGTCATTTTGTTAGGTGACGAAAAGTATTTTGATGCCTATAAAAATGTGCATCGTTTTGTTTTTGATAAAGTGATTAACAAGGGGGTCGGGGAGTGGTATCCGCTGCTCACCCGAAAAGGGGAACCCATCTGGACACATATGAGCCACTCCTGGAAAATCAATTATCACACTGTGAGAGCTATGGTGCAAAGCATCAGTCGGTTAGAACAGATAATCGATAGTCAGTAAAAAATAACCAATAAAATCAGAATCAATGAGTATTTCATTGCACGGACTTGACTGGATAGTAGGTATTACGGTACTGTTGGGCAGTTTGGGTGTCGGGCTTTATATGGCATACAGCCGCAGAGCAGGCAAAGACAGTTCCAATTTTTTCCTTGGCGGAAGAGCAATAAAATGGCCCGTTATCGGCGCTTCGCTTTTTGCAACCAATATCGGAGCAGAACATCTGGTGGGGCTTTCGGGTGATGCCTACCGTTACGGGCTTTCTGCCGGAACGGTGGAACTGACCACTGCCATTACACTTGGTTTTGCATGTGCCATTCTGTTTCCGCACTATATCAAAAACAAGATTTTTACGATTCCCGAATTTTTGGAAATTCGTTACAACCGAAAAGCACGTATTTTCTTTTCCGGGTTGATGCTGGTGATTAGCATAATGACCAAATTAGCTTTCACGCTTTTTGCCGGGGCACTGGTGCTGAACAGCCTGATGGGCTGGAGCGTGATGACCACCGTTTTTTATATCGGAATTGTTGTGGCGCTGTTCACCATCATCGGCGGTTTTACCGCGGTAGCTTACACAGATGCCATTCAGACCATAATTATGATTGTGGGCTGTTCCATCATGCTTTTTATCGGTCTCGATAAAGTGGGTGGCTGGAGCGGTCTGATGGAAAAAGTTCCTGAAGCGATGACAATTATGAAGCCGGTGGAAGACCCGGTTTATCCTTTCTGGGGAATTCTTGCCACCGCTTTTTATGCCGGAATTTTTTACTGGGGCATTGATCAGGTGAACGTTCAGCGGGCGCTGGCAGCGCCAAACCTGCATCAGGCAAGGTGGGGAGCCATGTTTGCAACTTTGCTCAAACTGTTCCCCATTTTCATTTTTGCTCTGCCCGGAGTAATCGCCTTTGCCCTTTTCCCCGGCATGGAAGGCGACGAAACCAAGCAAACTTTCATTGTACTGCTGAATCAGCTTCTGCCAACGGGCGTGCGTGGACTTGTGCTGGCATCCCTGCTTGCGGCGCTAATTTCTTCATTGATAGCGGTTCTAAACTCGGTTTCTACGCTGGTTGTGCGCGATTTTGTGGTGGAAATACGTCCCAAAACATCAGAAAAAAGACAGGTTTTTATCGGCAGAATAGTGATTTTTGTGGTTATTCTTTTGGGTATCGGTGCGGCTTATCTGGTTTATAAAAACGATGAAGGACTGTATAAATATCTGCAAACCATTTCAGCCTATCTGGTTATTCCGGTTTTTCCGGCTATTTTCTTCGGAATTGTAAGCAAAAAGGTAACATTTAAGGGAGCTGTTGCCTCGGTTGTGGTTGGCGTAATTTTAGCAACAATCTTCGTGGTTGACCAGTTTATGGGAGCCGAAACCGGAAAAGCCGTTTTCCCGTTTCTGCATTATAAATACACGCTGAATTTCGGGTTTCGTGGCTTGTGGGCTGAAATTCTCATCACGGGAGTTCTGTTTATAGTTTCGGCATTCACACCCAAAACAGCTCCGGAAAAATTAGCAAAAACAACAATCAACTATTCCGGCGGAATTGCAAAATTTGAAGGCTGGTCTGACTGGCGGCTGCACATTGGCGTGCTCTCGGCAGTTACAATTTTGATAATTATCTGGTTAAGTTAAAGAGTAAATATTTAAAATTATGAAGAGATTATTTTTCAGAAATTGGTTTTTAGTTGTGTTTCTTTTACTGTTTATGAGTGCCTGCAATGCCCCTGTGCAGAAGCAGGAAAATGCTCCGCAGGCAGAGCTGGCATTAAAGTTCAACAAAGACAAAAAGTTTAAAATTGCCCAGTTTACCGATATTCACTGGCGAAATGAAAATGAAGAGCAGTGCGCTAAAAGTGAGGAGGTAATCCGGTATATCTTGGAAGTTGAAAAGCCCGATCTGGCGGTTCTTTCAGGCGATGTTGTGAATTATCCGGCAATCGGCGGATGGGAGCGTGTTATCTCCTTTTTTACGGATGCGGGTGTAAATTTTGCCGTAACCATGGGAAATCACGACCATGAATCGGAGTGGACTCACGAGCAAATCTATGAATTTCTTGCCAACAAACCCGGCTTTATCGGGGAGATTGGTCCCGAAGAAATTTCCGGCGAGGGAAATTATATCATCACACTTCAGTCGGCTGATTCTGATGAAGTTAAAGCATTGCTCTATTTCCTGGATTCCAACTCCTACGCGCCGGATAAAACGGTGAGTGATTACGATTGGATTAAATTCGATCAGGTTGCCTGGTACAGGGAGCAAAGTCAAAAATATACGGCAAAGAACGGCGGAAAGCCCTATCCGGCGCTTGCATTTTTTCACATTCCGCTGCCCGAATATTATGAGGTGGTCGGAAAACCAACCACCATCGGCGAGAGCGATGAAAGAATATGTTCCCCTGAAATCAATACCGGCATGTTTGCTTCCATGTGGGAGATGCAGGATGTTATGGGAACTTTTGTGGGGCATGATCACAACAACAATTTCATCGGGATTTATAACGGAATTGCGTTAGCCTACGGGCAAAGCTCCGGTTATGGTGGTTACGGAGACATGAAAGGTTCGCGTATCATCGAACTGGAGGAAGGCAAATATGGTTTCAATACCTGGATCAGAACGCTGGAAGGCACTTCGCTGCACTATAACTTTCCGTTTGGTTACTCTTTTTTAACCGATGAGAATCAGCAATATCTGCCTGCCAAAAATATTGAAAATCGCGAACGCGGATTGAAATACAGATATTACGAAGGAAATTTCTCAAGTGTTGCCGATTATGCATCGCTTCAACCCAAAAAAGAGGGAGAGGTGGCGAATTTTTCATTGGATATGGCTGACACGGACAACTATTTTGGGGTGGAGTTTAATGGACTGATAGAAATACCGGAAACCGGAATGTATCGCTTTTTTGCATTCAGCGACGATGGCTCGCAGCTGTTTATTGACGGTAAATTAGTCATTGACAATGACGGAAAGCACGGGTTAATCAAGAAAGACGCTCTGCTGGCGTTAGATAAAGGATTTCACGAACTGAAAGTTTTATACTTTCAGCACACCGGCAGCAAAAAAGTTGAAATCAGCTATACCAGTCTGAATCAGCCGGAAATCCTTCTTCCTGCTTCTGCGCTCTTTTATGAGAGAAATTAGCTGCGGCTGACTATCTCCACTGAATGAGTGCGCTGTTGTAAGCTTCTTCAACCCGCCATTGCGGTTTGTGAAAATAGATCATTCCGTGTCCCGGAAGCATGATATCGGGGTCGAGTTTTGCAAAACGACGGAGGGATTCGGTATAGATTTTTTTGTCAAAGTCGAAAGAGCCGTCCCAGCCGAAATCGCCGGCAAGCAGTGTGCCGATAATATCGCCGCTGACCACTATGTTCTTGCTTTCGTGTGTGAAAGAGAAAGCGGTACAGCCCATAGAGTGCCCGGGATATTTTCCCACTTCTATGTCAATTCCGAGAACGTTTATGGTTTCGCCGTCGGCAACAATTTGGTCAACAGTAAAAGGAGTGAATTTTTTATGATAGAGATACCCGGCGCAGCGTTCGTCACCGGATGAAACTGCGTCGGCTGTCTCCTGAACGGAAATGAACTGAACGCCGCGTTTTTTCAGAATGTGTCCGCCGCCGGTATGGTCATAATGGGGATGGGTGAGCAGGCAGTATTTGATATCATCCGGATTTAAACCCCAGTATTCCATATTTCGGAAAATCTGATCCATGGTATCGCCGCAACCACAATCAAACATAATCAGTCCATCTTTCGTCTCAAGTATGTAGGAGTTGCCGTCATTCCACAAAGCGCCCTGTAAATCAAAGGTTACGCCGTTTAAATCGCCTCCGGTCTGATAGATATTTCTGAGTATCTGCATAAGAAAAAATTAAAAATTTACCATATTTAATACAATGGGGGTAAACTTATAAAATTTTGTTTTATGCCAAATTAGGTTATGCTGCCTTTTTAAAATATAAATTTATTTATGAAACGCCTTCCGGTATTCGGATGGTGTTTTTTTCATCACCTTTTTGAAATAGTGATTGAAATTGGCAAGATTGTTATACCCGCATTCGTAGCAAATCTGGGTGATCTGCTTATCGGTTTCGGCTAAAAGCCTTGCGGCAATTCCAATTCGGACGTTTTTGACATAATCCATAAAAGTCTGGTTGGTTTTTTTCTTGAAATATCTGCAGAATGAGCTGGGTTCCATATGAATAATTTTGGCGGCGTCCACCAGATTGATTCCATCCTGAATATGTTGAAACACATATTCGTAAATTTTGTCAATTTTTTCCCTGTCCTTCTGGTAGGTTCCGGGCAGCGAAGATGGCAGCGCCAGAAATTCCCGCTCTTCAAACTGAAGCAGCAGACTGAATACTTTCAGCAACTCAATATACCGTTCAAGCCCTTTCATATAAACCATTTTTTTCAGCGAATCGCCGACCTTTTTCACTTTGGCTCCCTTAAAAAGAATTCCGCTGCCGGATTCTTCGAGCAGGTTTACCACTTCAGAAAGTTCGGGAATGTTGAAAAAATCGGAGCTGATGATGTTTTCGTAAAAATGGGTGACGATGCACTCACCGTGCCCGTCATAATCGGGTTCAATAACTTCCCACGAGTGGGAAATATTGGGACCAAGAAGCACAAGATCGCCTTTGGTATAGCTCGAAATATGATTTCCCACAATGCGGCGCCCGGAACCGGAAGTGATGAAATTCAGCTCAAAATTTTTGTGTAAATGGATTTTGTCTGAAGCCGGGTCCATTTTTAGCCGGCGGGTGATGAACGAATGCTGGTGCGATACGTCAATTTTTTCGTAAACGAATCTCATGTTATTCTATTTTAACCAAAAACGGTAAATATAAATCATTTTTTTGAATGAATAGTCAAAATTCAATGTAAATCTAACAATTTACAATAATCATATTTTTAGGGTATTGCTTTCTTTTGTAAACTTTAAATATGAATAATTCAAATTATAAATAATTACATAAAAACTTTAAAAATGATGGAACTCCCGATTCGTGGTATAATTCCTCCGATGGTGACTCCGCTCAGAAGCGATAATGAACTGGATGATCGCGGACTTGAAAATTTAATTAATCACATGATTGATGGCGGTGTGCACGGAATATTTTTGTTAGGAACAACCGGAGAAGTAACAAGTTTTCGCTATGAATTGCGTAAAGAACTGATAACAAAATCCTGTAAAATAGTAAATAACCGCGTGCCGCTGATGGTTGGAATAACTGACACATCACCCGAATATTCGGTTGAAATGGCTCAGTTTTGCAAGGATGCCGGCGTTCAGTCGGTTGTGGTGGCAGCTCCCTACTATTTTCCTATGTCTCAGTGCGAAGTGAAACGCTATTTTGACAATCTGGTTCCGCGTCTTCCCCTTCCTTTTTTGCTATACAATATGCCTTCGCATACAAAAGTGCATTTCGATCTGGATACGGTCAGGCACATCAGGGAGTTAGGCGCATTGGGAATTAAAGACAGCTCCGGAGACATGGTTTATCTGCTTTCACTGATAGACGCATTTAAAGATTATCCTGACTTTTCGGTGATTGCCGGAACGGAGATTTATCTTCCGGAAACTATTTTGCAGGGCGGACATGGAGCCGTTGCCGGTGGAGCCAACATGTTCCCCCGACTTTTTGTGGAACTTTATCAGGCATCACAGAACAGGGATTATGATAAAATCACTTTTTTGAGTAAAATTGTGATGAAAATTTATAAAACAATTTACAATGTCGGCAACAACTCATCACGCTATATCAAAGGTACCAAAAGCGCCCTTGCAGCCATGGATATTTGCAATGACTACGTTGCATATCCCATGCAGCAGTTTGAAGGAGCCGAGCGCGACCTTTTCAAAAATTATGTGGAAGAAATTAAAGAAATGATGGATAAATATTCATTTGCCTGAATTTAAAGTAAAAAAAATATGCAGTTACATTGGTTTGACCTGATTGTCTTTGTCCTTATTACTTTTGGAAACGTACTTTTTGGCGCAAGCTTCTTTTTTAAAAACAGAACTACCAGTCAGTTTACTGCCGGCGGGGGAAATATGCCTGCCTGGGTGGTTGGTATGTCCATTTTTGCCACGTTCGTAAGCAGTATCAGCTTTCTCGGACTGCCCGGAAACGCATATACATCCAACTGGAATGCATTGGTTTTCAGCTTTTCCATTCCATTTGCTTCCATTCTGGCAGTGAAGTTTTTTGTTCCGCTTTACCGCAGTATTGGCAGCATTTCGGCTTATAATTTTCTGGAAACACGTTTTGGCACCTGGGCACGTCTTTATGCATCGGCTTGCTACCTGCTTACGCAGCTCATGCGTACCGGCGCAATTTTGCTGCTGCTGGCACTGCCCATCAATGCGCTGTTTGGGTTTAACGTTAAAACCATTATTGTGGTTACCGGAATTGCCGTTGCGCTCTATTCCATGTTGGGCGGCATTCAGGCGGTTGTCTGGACGGATGCCATTCAGGGGATTATTCTTATTGTGGGTGCAGTGATTTCTGCGCTTGTTCTTACTTTTTCCATGCCGGAAGGTCCTTCGCAGCTTTTTGAAATTGCTGTGGCAAACAATAAATTTAGCCTGGGAAGTTTTGGCACCAGCCTCAGGGATTCCACTTTTTGGGTAGTGCTCATTTACGGCTTGTTCATCAATCTGCAAAATTACGGTATAGACCAGAATTATGTGCAGCGCTATATGGTTACCAGCACCGACAAAAAAGCAAAAGCATCAACCATGTTTGGTGCCATGCTTTACGTGCCGGTTTCGGTAGTTTTCTTTTATATCGGAACGGCGCTCTATTCCTACTATACGGCGCAGCCTGAACTTTTGCCCACAGAGCTTCACCAGCCGGGAGTGGGCGACAAGGTTTTTCCACATTTTATCGTTCACGGACTTCCGACCGGATTAACCGGACTGCTGATTGCAGCCATTTTTTCTGCCGGAATGAGCACCATAGCAACCAGTCTGAACAGCACGGCAACCATCGTTTTAACCGACTATTACAAAAGATATTTCAATAAAAATGCGAATGAACGCACTTCCATGAAAGTGTTATACACTTCATCCGGAATTATTGGCGCTTTGGGAATAGTTATCGCACTTTCATTAGTTGGCGTTGAAAGCGTCCTTGAAACATGGTGGTCGCTGGCTTCTATTTTTAGCGGCGGAATGTTAGGATTGTTCCTTCTGGCTTTCATTTCAAAGAAAGTCCGCCGGATTGATGCCGCAGTTGGTTTGATTGCCGGTGTAATTCTCATTATATGGATGAGTCTCAGTCCGATATATTTTAATAGCGAAAACATGATAGCGTTCAGAAGTCCGTTTCATAACTATCTGACCATTGTGTTTGGAACTACGATGATCTTTTTGGGTGGTTTTATCAGCCTAAAATTCTTTTACAGGAACAAATAAATGATTAACTTGGGATTTCAGAATGAGTTTTTTTGAAAAGTAAAAATTTTAGAAATTTTTTTCGGCAAGGGTTAAATATAAAAGTTTTAAAATATTGAAAATGAGAATAATTGTTGTCGTTTTGAGCATGTTTGTAACCAGCTGCCTTTTTGGTGTGAAGCCTTATGGCGGGCAGCGGGCTATCGTAAAATCCGAATTTATCTACAAAACGGGCGATGTTTCTTTTCCCAGCTGCCACGCTTCCACTATTGAAGAAATTGATGGAGGTCTGGCAGCGGCATGGTTCGGGGGAACACACGAAAAAAATCCCGATGTGGGAATCTGGTTCAGCCGCTTTCTTGACGGAAGCTGGTCGGCACCCGTAGAAGTGGCAGACGGTGTGCAGCACACCAATCTGCGGTACCCCACATGGAATCCGGTGCTTTTTAACTATGGTGACGAGCTGTTTCTTTTTTATAAAGACGGTCCCGACCCGGAAAAATGGTGGGGACAACTGATTGTTTCTCAGGATAACGGAAAAACCTGGTCGCCCCGGATGCGGTTGCCCGAAGAGATTGTCGGACCCGTGAAAAATAAGCCGGAACTGCTTTCCAATGGCGACCTGATTTGCCCTACAAGCTCAGAGTTTGACGGCTGGCAGGTTTATATGGAATTCACTCCCGACAGAGGAAAAACATGGGAGCGCACCGAACCTATCAATGATGGTAAAGAATCTTCGGCAATTCAGCCCAGTATTTTGAAGCATCCCGGCGGGAAACTTCAGATTTTATGCCGCAGCAAAAATAAAAGAATTCTCTCCGCATGGTCAACTGACAACGGCAGGTCATGGAGCAAGTTAGAGCCGATCGATCTGCCCAATCCCAACTCGGGCACCGATGCCGTAACCCTTCAGGATGGGCGGCATCTTTTGGTTTACAATCACATTGATCCCGAAAAAACCTGGGGAGACCGGAATATTCTCAATGTGGCTGTTTCGGAAGACGGCTTAAACTGGCAGGCTGCTGTTTTATTGGAAAACGATTCCAACCGCGATGGTGAATATTCCTATCCTGCCGTTATTCAGGCACAGAACGGAATGGTACATATTACCTATACATGGAATCGCAAAACAATCAAGCATGTGGTTGTCGATCCCGGTAAACTTGAGCTGAAACCCATGCAGGACGGGAAATGGCCTGATAAATAGGATTGGAATTTTAATAGAAAAAACCAAAATTGATGCATCGAATATTTTTCATAAATTTTATTTCTGCTTCTTTCATTAGATTTTTGACAGGATTTTTCCTGCTTATGCCTCTCATTTCCAATAGCCAGAAAAACAGCGGTTCTTCATTTCAGTCGGAACTTATTTTTCCGCAGCAGGAAAAACATGTTCACAGCAGCTCTGTTGTGGAGCTGCCCAACGGCGATTTGCTGACCTGCTGGTTTGAAGGCTCGGGAGAGCGCACTGCCAACGATGTGGCAGTGATGGGCGCCCGACTGAAAAAAGGACAGAACAAGTGGAGTAATCCTTTTGTGATGGCGGATACACCTGACAATCCCGATTGCAATCCGGTTCTGTTTTTGGATGGAAAAGAGCGCCTGCACCTTGTCTGGATTGTGGTGGTTGCCAACCGCTGGGAAACATCATTGCTGAAAACCCGTGTTTCAACTGATTATCTTGCTGACGGTCCGCCAAAATGGGAGTGGCAGGATGTTATTTTGCTGAAACCCGGGGAAGAGTTTTATGAAGCGGTTAAAAAGGGTTACCGTGAATTGGATTTGCCCGAACCCGGATGGGCTGAATATGCACCCCCTTTTTATGAGATGATTCTGGAAGCCGCCAAAGACCCGGTGAAGCGGGAAACGGGCTGGATGGGGCGGATTCACCCGCTCAGGCTCAAAAATGGCAGACTTTTGCTTCCGCTCTATTCAGACGGATACAACCTCTCGCTTGTGGCAATTTCCGATGATGACGGCGACAGCTGGAAACCGAGCTTGCCCATTGTGGGGTGGGGAAACACGCAACCGGCGCTCATTCAGAAAAAAAACGGATCGGTGGTTGCCTATATGCGCGATGAAGGCGACAATCCTTCAAGAATGTTTTTCAGCCGTTCGGAAGATAACGGCGAAAGCTGGAGCGCTGCCGTAAAAACGGACATTCCCAACGCCGGAGTCAGCGTGGATGCCATCTCCCTGAATAACGGAAATTGGCTCATGGTTTACAATGATCTGGAGGAGGGCAGGAACCGTCTTGCCGTTTCGCTTTCTGATGATGAAGGGAAAACATGGAAGTGGAAAAGGTATCTGGAATATTCACCAAAAGGGAAGGGGAGCTACTCTTATCCCTCTGCAATTCAGTCTCGTGACGGATTGGTACACATTACTTATTCCTACCATACGCCCGAAGGAAAGTCAATCCGGCATGTTTCCTTCCTGCCGGAATGGGTAAAAGCGCAAAGCAGTGGTGAAACCAACGGCGAAAAGCTGGGATTTCCCAAGGATAAAAAAGTGCTCCTTCTGCACATGGATGATATGGGAATGAGCGAAGAAGCCAACGATGCAGGAAAATATTATATTGAAAATGATTTCATTTTGTCCGGTGCGGTGATGATGCCGTGTGTAGATGCCGTGCCTTTTGTGGAGTGGGCAAAAAAAGTTTCCAAGGCTGATGTGGGCGTGCATCTTACGCTCACCAGCGAGTGGAAAACCTGGCGATGGGCGCCGCTTGCCGAAGCCGAAAAAGTGCCCGGTCTTATCGATCCCGAAGGGAAGATGTGGCGCAGTGTTATGGAAGTGGTAATGAATGCTTCACCGCAGGAAGTTGAAACCGAAATCAGGGCTCAAATTGATGCAATGCTCGCATTGGGATACAATCCCACGCACATTGATACGCACATGGGTACGCTCTACGGCTCGCCCGGATTTTTAGAAGTTTTCCTGAAAGTTGCCGAAGAGTATAAAATTCCGGCTAACGCCATTGACCTTTCCAATCCGAAAGTGGCGGCATTTTATAAAGCGGAGGGTTATCCCGTGAATGAGCAAACGCTAGAAGTTCTGAGTAATTACAATCTGCCGCGTCTCGATAATTTCGGAAGTGTTCCCAAAGGGAAAACTTATGAAGAAGTCAAATCGAATTTCTTTAAATTAGTTGATTCGATAGAACCCGGTTTGACCGAAATAATTTTTCACCCCTCTTTTGAAACCGAAAACGTGAAAACTATCACCAACTCCTGGCAGCAGCGGGTTTGGGAAGCGCAAATGTTTGCCGACCCGGAAGTGATAGATTATTTCAAAAAGAACGATATTATTCTCACAACGTGGCGTGAAGTGATGGAAAAGTTTGAGAAGAAGTAGGAAGCAGACTAGACTAGCAGACTAGACTTGTTAGCGTGCGAAGCACCTGACAACGTCGGAGTAAGATAGAGATTAAGTTGAGATTAGGTTGAGATTAAGTTGTGATGTACACTGTGTCTATTTTTTCTCGCTGATTTTTATTTTAGATTTTCGCAGATAGTTTTGTGCTTGATGGAGATGTAGTGGATATCCAATATACGAGTGGATAATTGATAATTGTAATAAGTTCTTTGTAGTTTTAAGGAGCGATTTTGCACAATCTTAATGCTTGATACTCATAGTCTTGTATCTGTTTTAGCATCTTCTCGGGAAATCTTTGTGTCTTAGTGTTTAAAATGATTCTGCATAGTCTCAATACTCAGTACTCA
>CAYNOQ010000003.1:33696-76289 GCA_964398855.1 uncultured Mariniphaga sp.
TTTAAATCTTTTTCTGATGAAAAAATTCTTTAAAATAATGGGTTTGATTTTCCTCATATTTTTTGCAGGAATCTCATTCCGCGGATTTTCCAATATGAAGGACCGCCATCGCGGTTACAGTGCGGATATGAAAATTCTGAATAACCCGCCTTCGGAAATAAAAGCCGGATTTGCCGCTGTTGCCATAACTCCGGATGTGCCTGACCGTTGGGTTGATGTAAACGGAGACTCAAAGTTTAAACCCAAGGATGGCGATTATTATATCGACGGAAACGGCAACGGAAAGTTTGATCCGGTTTGGATTGCCGGATTCAGCAACAACAAGCCGGCTAACGGCGTGCATGATGACACCTGGGCAAGAACAATGGTAATAGATGCCGGGAAAACGCGCCTTGCAATAGTAATCCTTGATGTTATCGGATTTATGCACGATGATGTGGTAGATGTCCGGAAAATGTTGCCGGATGAGCTGGGACTGACCTATACTATTATCGCTTCGACGCATACGCATGAAGGACCGGATTTGATGGGAATCTGGGGGAAATCACCGCTGAAAAGCGGTGTGAATCCCGAATATATGCAGTTTGTAAAGCAGCAGACTGTGAACTCTATTACACAGGCTGTTCAAAATCTTCAACCGGCAATTTTGGAAATCTCTCAGGATTTGTCAGGCGCTGCTCACCTTGTGAAAGATACCCGCAAACCGGAAGTTTTTGATTCGGGACTGCGTTTTATCAAAGCAATGAGTAAGGAAGACGGCTCAGTTTTAGGCAGTATGCTCTCCTGGGGAAACCATCCCGAAACGCTGTGGAGTGAGAATTTACTTGTTTCATCGGATTTTCCACACTTTTTCAGAGAAGGTGTGGAAAAAGGTGTTTTTCATGGAGACAGTCTGGTGAAACCGGGAATTGGGGGAGTTGCCGTCTTTGCAAATGCCGCAGTTGGCGGGCTGATGTGCACACATCCCAGCTTAGGCGTTGTTGACCCTTTTACCGGAGAAGAATTGAAAAAACCGTCTTTTGAAAAAGCGGCAGCCGAAGGGAACCAGCTCTCCATGCTGGCGCTTGACGCTATGGGAAATCCTTCGGAAGTGATTGAAAATGCAGCTGTTTCATTGATAGTACGCACAGTAATGCTGCCCATAAAAAACAAAATTTTCCGTTTGGGCGCCGCATTGGGCATTTTAAATCGCGGCACAGCCGGGTGGATGAAAATGCGCTCGGAGCTGGCAGTTGTCAAAATAGGTCCGCTTTCCATTGTTACCGTTCCCGGAGAAATTTACCCCGAAATTGTCAATGGCGGTGTTGAGTCGCCGGAAGGGGCAGATTTTGGAATTGCGCCTGTGGAAGTACCGCCAATCCGGGAGATGATGCCCGGTAAATACAAGTTCATTATCGGACTGGCAAATGATGAAATCGGATATATCATTCCCAAAAGTCAGTGGGATGTAAAAGCACCCTTTGCCTACGGAAGGGATAAAGCACAATATGGGGAAGTGAATTCGTTGGGACCCGAAACTGCGCCTATTTTGCATAAGAATATTAAAGAGATGCTGACGGAGTTGGGGGAATAATCTTCACGAAATAATTTTTGAATAAAAATCATATTTGAAAGATAAAGAAATGATGATCAGAATAAAACGAATTTCAGTACTGATTTTAACTTCAATATTCCTGGTTTCATTCCAATCGGATAAACAGTTTACAAGACTTTTAGCTGTTTTTCACCATTCCAACTCCACCTATGTGATGGTTGCCGGACACCGCTCAGCCGGAAACCCCCGGCATGTGGAAAATTCCGTTTCTGCAATAAAAAGCGCAATAAAAGCGGGTGTGGACATTATTGAGCTTGATGTGAAGGTTACTTTGGACAGCGTTGTGGTTCTGAACCACGACCGGAAAATTGACCGCACCACCAACGGCACAGGAGACCCTGAAAGCTATACATGGGAAGAGCTTCAGAAATTCAGACTGAAAAAACCAAACGGTAAACTTGTTAACGAGCGGTTAGCCACTTTTGAAGAAGCGCTGCTGCTTGCTAAAGGAAAAGCTTTGATTGATATTGACATCAAAACCGATAACCTGAAACCGGTGGTGGATGCGATCAAAAGAACCGGTACGCAAAATCAGGTTTTCTTTTTTGACAACGATTATGATGCTTTAAAAGAAGTGCTTTCCCTGTTACCTGAAGCGCTCATTATGCCGCGGGCGTATTCCTTTGAAATGGCTGACTCTGCACTTCGTGTTTTTTCTCCGGCAGTGGTGCATATCGACCCGACGTTTTACACTGCTGAGGTTGTGCAGCTGATGAAAAATAACAACTCCAGAATCTGGATAAATGCTTTAGGAAAAACCGATGAACTTATCCAGGCTGGAAATACCGAAGAAGCATTGGAATCGCTGCTTAAGCACGGCGCAAACATTGTTCAGACGGATCATCCTAAGAAACTGATTAAAGCGCTTAAGAAAAAAGGGTTGAGAAAATTATGAAATCTCCGGTTTTGAAAAATATTCTGAAAGGGGTGTTGGCTCTTTTTCTGCTTTTTGCACTGATGATGAGCACACCCCGGATTATCGGGTTGCTGTTTCCTTCGAAACCGCCGGTTGGATATCACTACGATGTACTTTCCTATCTTGCATTGGGTACTGGACTTGAGCAGCTTATCGACATGGAGCCTGAAATTCCGCAAAATGTTGTGGAGATTAAGGATGTTGAATATAAAAATGTGAACGGAAAGTCGTTGCAGATAGATTTTTACCGTCCTGCAAACGCGAAAAAAGCTTTGCCGCTTTTGGTTTTTATTCATGGCGGCGGCTGGAAAGGCGGTAAGCGCTCGGATTATCTCTCTTATTTGGTGAGCTTTGCACAAAAGGGCTATATGACGGCAACACTTTCCTACCGGCTGAAGCGCGACAGTATCTATCCGGCTGCCGTGGAAGATGTTAATGATGCGGTGCGCTGGCTGTTTGCAAATGGTGATAATTGGGGCTACGATTCTCAGCGCATTGCCTTAATCGGCGGCTCTGCCGGCGCACATCTTGCTATGCTTGCAGGCTATGGCTGGGGAGAATCTGCCCAGCAGGATGAATTGCTCGCTAATTCATCTGAAAATCACCGCATTAAAGTAGTTGTTGATATTTACGGTCCCACCGACCTCACCACCGAATATGCACAAACGCAATCGTTGGTAACCGGTTTTCTTGGTCATTCCTACGATGACAAACCGCAGTTGTTTAAAGAAGCTTCACCGGTAACTTATCTGAAAAGCTCACTGCCGCCAACCCTGATTCTTCACGGAACATCCGACCGCCTTGTTCCGGTGAGCCAGTCCGATATACTGAAAACGGAGCTTGACCGATTGGGAGTTCCCTGCGTTTATTACCGCCTTCCGCTTTGGCCCCATACAATGGATGTTGCCAAACGGGTAAATCGTTTTGCCCAGGAGAAGATGGAAGATTTCTTTGAAAAATATCTGAAACAGCCCTGATTGTATCTTTTAGCGGTTAAGCCGGAAATCACACTTTCTTTTGTACTTTTGATGCCGGTATAAAAGATACAGATGACAGATTATTACCTTAATAAGAATAAAATTATCAATGATCCGGTTTTCGGATTTATCAATCTCCACTCCGAGCTGATTTTTGATTTGGTTGAGCATCCCTACCTGCAGCGCCTTCGCCGCATCAAGCAGCTTGGGCTATCCTTTCTGGTCTATCCGGGCGCCAATCATTCGCGCTTTGAACATGCACTGGGTGCGAGCCATCTCATGCGTCAGGCAATTTCAGTGTTGAGAATGAAAGGACATGAGATTACCGAAGAAGAAGCGGAAGCCGTAACCATTGCCATTCTGCTGCACGACATCGGACATGCGCCGTTTTCGCATGTGCTTGAAAATATTATGGTGGATATTCCCCACGAAACCATCTCACTGATGATGATGAATGAGCTGAACCGCCAGTTTGGCGGAAAACTGGAGCTTGCAATTAAAATATTCAGGAATGAATATAAAAAGCAGTTTCTGCATCAGTTGGTGGCGAGCCAGTTAGACATGGACCGTCTGGATTACCTGAGCCGCGACAGCTTTTTTACCGGTGTTGCAGAAGGGATTGTCGGCATAGACCGTATTATTAAAATGTTAACGGTGTGGAATGACCAGCTTGCGGTGGATTATAAGGGAATCTACTCCGTGGAAAAGTTTCTGATTGCACGGAGGCTCATGTACTGGCAGGTTTACCTACACAAAACGGTAATTTCTGCGGAATATCTTCTGGTTCAGGTACTAAAGCGCGCAAAGGAACTTTTGCGAGATGGTAAAACCATTTTTACCACTCCGGCACTGAAGGTTTTTCTGCTCAGAGATTATGATGAGTTTGATTTTTTACAAAGTGCTGAAATTGAGGGGAAAATAGCATTGGAATGGTATGCCATATTAGATGATAACGATATTTTGTCTTCTGTTAAAGAGTGGCAGTACCACCCGGATAAGGTGCTTTCGCTGCTGGCATGCAACCTGATAAATAGGAAACTGTTCAGGACGAATCTCACGGATAAGCCGATGTCCGGAAGTGTTAAAGAGAAGATACTCCGGCAGATTACCGAAAAAATTACCGGAGATACCGGCTTATCACACTATTTTCTGATAACCGGCGAAATTACCAACAGCGCTTACGACAGGCATTCAGAGAATATTAAAATCCTGAAAAAAGACGGGAAAGTAAAAGATTTACAGACAGCTTCCGACATAAATCTTTCTGCTTTAACCAAGACTGTCAGGAAATATTTTGCTTGTTTTCCAAAAGAATTGGACATTTATTAGTTTAAACCTATATTTGCAACGCAAAAAAATGAATGAATGGAATTTCAGGCAAAAGACATTGCTTCCTTTCTCAAAGGTGAGATAGTTGGAAACAGTAATGTAAGAGTTTTCAAAGTTTCGAAAATTGAAGAAGGAGAACCCGGTTCTCTTTCCTTTCTGGCAAATCCGAAATATGAAAATTACCTATACACTACCCGCGCATCAGTTGTTTTGGTGAATAAGGATTTTCATCCCAAAACTGAAATTGAAGCCACATTAATTAAAGTGGACGATGCCTATCAGGCATTTGCTTCGCTTCTCGGTTTGTATGCACAAACAACCAAAATTAAGAAAAGCGGGATTGAAAACCCAAGTTTTATCAGCGATTCAGCAGAGTATGGAGCCGACATTTATGTCGGCGTTTTTGCAGTTGTGGGGCAGAATGTTAAAATCGGGGAAAATGTGAAAATTTTTCCACAGGCTTTTGTGGGAGATAATGTAACAATCGGCGACAACACCATCCTCTATGCAGGTGTCAAAATTTATGACAACTGTGTGATTGGGAGCAATTGCATTTTGCACTCCGGCGTCGTCATCGGTTCCGATGGCTTTGGTTTCGCTCCGCAGGATGACGGAACCTACAAAAAAATTCCGCAGATTGGAAATGTCATTATCGAAGATGATGTGGAAATTGGTGCCAACACAACTGTCGATTGCGGCACTTTCAGCCCGACTATTATCCGAAAGGGTGCAAAAATCGACAATCTGGTGCAGATTGCACACAATTGCGAAATTGGGGAGAATACCGTTATCGCCGGAATGGTGGGAATGGCAGGTTCCACAAAAATCGGAAAAAATTGCAGGCTTGCCGGGCAGGTGGGGCTTGCCGGTCATCTGACCATTGGTGACAATGTGCAGATTGGCGCACAGTCGGGAGTTACCAAATCGATAAAAGACAACCAGATTGTGTTGTCATCTCCGGCTGTCAACTATAAAGATGCAATAAAAACTTACACGATAATCAGAAATTTACCTAAACTCCGGGACGAAATTATTCAACTCAGTAAAGATGTTAAATCCTTGAAAGAGGCTGTCTTGGTAGCCGAAAAATAAATTTCAGGAAAGTATGGTAAAGCAAAAAACATTAGCTAAAGCATTCACAATTGAGGGTAAGGGGTTACACACCGGCGTAAACGTCAGCATGGTTTTCAAACCCGCACCCGTAAATCACGGGTTCAAATTCAAAAGAGTAGATCTGGAAAAAAAAACCATCATTGATGCCGATGTGGAATTAGTGATTGACACTTCGCGCGGCACACTCCTTGAAAAAGACGGCGCCCGCATCGGCACCATTGAACATGCGCTGGCAGCACTCACCGGCATGGACCTGGACAATGTGCTTATTGAAGTGAACAACGAGGAAGCACCGATTATGGACGGGAGTTCAAAATATTTTGTCGAAGCGATTGAAAAAGCCGGCATTGTTGAGCAGAATGCCGAAAGGGAATATTTTGAAATTCAGGAGAAAATTGAAGTTTATGATGAACACAGCGGTTCACATATCATTGCCCTTCCGGATGATGACTACAGGCTGAACGTGATGATTTCATTTCAGTCGAGGGTGCTTAACAATCAGTTTGCAACCCTGAATTCGCTAAGCGAATTTAAAGATGATATTTCTATGTGCCGCACTTTTGTTTTTTTGCATGAACTGGAGTTTCTGCTGAAAAACAATCTTATCAAAGGTGGCGACCTGAATAACGCCATAGTTATTATAGATAAGGAGGTGGGGCAGGAAGAGATGAACCGCCTTGCCGATCTTTTCGGGCATGACAGAATTGAGGTGAAACCACAGGGAATTCTGAATAATCTTGAACTCTATTTTGACAATGAGTGTGCGCGTCATAAATTACTGGATGTTATTGGTGATCTCACTCTTTGCGGCAAAAAGATAAAGGGAAGAATAATCGCTTCCAAGCCCGGGCACCGGATCAATACAATTTTTGCACATGCGCTGAAAGATGCCTGGAAAAATAAGCTGAGCCGTCCGCCGGAATACGATCCCGACAGCGAGCCACTGCTGGATACCGTTCAGATTAAGGAACTTATGCCACATCGTTACCCGTTTCTGATGGTAGATAAAATTTTGTCCATTACCGACAAAGAGGTTGTGGGAGTAAAAAATGTCACGCACAACGAACCGTTTTTTACGGGGCATTTTCCCGACGAGCCGATAATGCCGGGGGTAATGCTCATTGAAGCGATGGCACAAACCGGAGGCTTGCTGGTTCTTTACGAACTGGAAGAAAAATACTCAACCTATTTTATCCGCGTTGATAATGTGCGATTCAGAAAAAAAGTTGTACCCGGAGATACACTTATCTTTAAGGTAAAACTCACATCACCCATACGACGGGGAATTGCAACCATGAAAGGAGTTACCTATGTGGGCTCTAAAATTGTTGCTGAAGGTGAGTTTATGGCGCAGATAGTGAAGCAAGATGAAAATTAATTGAGTTATATTTGAACTTTATATAGCCATGAGAATAGCATGTGTTTTTGTCTGTTCCTGATGGCAGAATCCATATTTTATCATAAAATAAATTAACAATCATTAGAAAATGAAACAACCGCTGGCATACGTGCACCCCGATGCAAAGGTGTCGGATAATGTTGTGATAGAGCCGTTTGCATCTATTGACAGAGATGTTGTAATTGAAGAGGGAACCCGCATTGGCTCCAATGCAACCATACTTTCCGGAACGCGAATCGGTAAAAATTGCAATATATTTCCCGGAGCCGTAATTGGCGCCATTCCGCAGGATTTGAAATTCAGAGGCGAATACACTACTGTTGAAATCGGGAATAACAACACCATCAGAGAGTTTGTTACGATCAACAGAGGTACTTCAGCAAAGGGAAAAACAGTGATTGGCAACAATAATTTGCTCATGGCGTATGTTCATATTGCACATGATTGCATTGTGGGAAATTCTGTGATTCTTGTAAATAATACCCAATTGGCAGGTGAAGTGATTGTTGATGACTGGGCAATTATTTCGGGCATGACCGCTGTGCATCAGTTTTGCAGAATTGGCTCGCACGCTATGATTGGCGGCGGTTCGCTGGTGCGTAAAGATGTCCCGCCGTTTATCAAAGCCGGACGCGATCCGCTGTCATACATTGGCATTAACTCCATAGGATTGCGGCGCCGTGATTATTCCAATGATAAAATCAGGGAAATTCAGGATATTTATCGCTATATCTATCAGAAAGGACTGAATACCGCGCAAGCGCTCGACCTGATTGAAGCGGAAATGCCTGCATCACAGGAGCGTGATGAAATTCTGCTGTTTGTGAGAGATTCAAGTAGGGGAATTATCAGAGGATATTTCCCCGATTGATTTATCTATCCTTCCAGATGTTTCCATCCCTGCGCGAGCAGGGCAATCTTTGAGCCACCGGTGGTGTGCAGATTCACTCCTTCGCCGGCATCGGTTATTTCGCCGATAATGCTGAAATCGGGGTCATTTTTGATTTTTTCAGCTTCTGCCGGAGAAAGAGTAAACAGCAGTTCGTAATCTTCACCGCCGTTTAGTGTGGCCACAATTGGATTGATATTCAGCTCATCAGCCATTTTTTTCGTTTGAGAGTCCATAGGGATTTTCTCTTCAAACAGCCGGCAGCCGACTTTTGAATTTTTGCACAGATGCATAATTTCAGACGAAAGTCCGTCTGAAATATCAATCATTGCAGTGGGTTTAATTTTTAGTTTTTCGAAAATTTTAATTACATCCGCACGCGCTTCCGGTTTCATCTGCCGCTGCAAAATATAGTCATAGCCGCTAAGCTGCGGCTGCATATCCCGATTAACTTTGAACACTTCGTTTTCCCGCTCCAGCAGTTGCAACCCCATGTATGCCCCGCCCAAATCTCCTGAAACACAAAGTAAATCTCCCGGCTGAGCGCCGCTCCGGTAAACAACGCTGTCCCGGTTTGCTTCGCCTAAAACGCTGATGCTTAGTGTTAATCCTGTGAGTGAGCTGGTCGTATCGCCACCGGCTAAATCAACACCATAATTTTCACATGCCTGATAAATTCCCGAATAGAGCTCTTCAACGGCTTCCACTGAAAATTTATTCGACAGTGCCATGCTCACGGTTATCTGTTTTGGGGTGCCGTTCATGGCATAGATATCCGAAAGATTCACAATGACGGATTTATAGCCCAAATATTTCAGCGGAAAATACATCAGGTTGAAATGGATTCCTTCGGTGAGCAAATCGGTGGACAGCAAAACACATTTGTTGCGGTAATCCAGCACGGCAGCGTCATCGCCTACTCCTTTCAGCGTGCTGCTGTTTTTAATTTCAAATTGATTTGTGAGGCGATCAATCAGTCCAAATTCGCCCAATTCCGATATGAGGGTTTGCTTTTTTTGATTTCCCATTGTTAATAAAAGAGTTGTGAGTGCGTTGTTATTTCAATTCCGCACAAAAATATTCATAGTTTTATATCTTTGCAATTATATAAATAAACAGTTTGAAAAAATGTTTGTTAAATAATCCAGAACAGACAAAATATACGGAAAACAAAATGATAGATCAGGATAAGTTATTGGCGGAAGTAACGCAACGAGAATATAAATACGGTTTTTACACAGATATTGAAACCGATATTATTCCGCCCGGTTTAAACGAAGATGTGATTCGCACGATTTGGGAGAAAAAAAATGAACCCGATTTTATGCTCGAATTCCGGTTGAAGGCTTTCAGAAAGTGGCTGACAATGAAAATGCCTAATTGGGCATATCTGAATATTCCACCCATTGATTTTCAGGCTATAAGCTATTATGCAGCTCCGAAAAATAAACCCAAATACAACAGTATTGACGAGGTTGATCCGGAGCTGATTGAAACTTTCAACAAATTGGGAATTCCGCTTGAAGAGCAGAAGCGTCTGGCAGGAGTTGCCGTTGATGCGGTGATCGACAGCGTTTCTGTTAAAACCACTTTTAAGGAAGTTCTTGCCGAGCAGGGAATCATCTTCTCATCTTTTAGCAGCGCTTTGCAGGAACATCCCGATTTGGTGCAGAAATACTTAGGGCAGGCAGTTCCTATGGGCGACAATTTTTTTGCAACCCTTAATTCGGCAGTATTCAGCGACGGCTCTTTTTGCTATATCCCCAAAGGGGTGAGGTGCCCGATGGAATTATCCACCTATTTCAGGATAAACTCCGCAAACACCGGTCAGTTTGAGCGCACGCTCATCATTGCTGATGACGACAGCTATGTAAGCTATCTGGAAGGGTGCACAGCGCCCATGCGTGATGAAAATCAACTCCATGCGGCAGTTGTCGAAATTATTGCAATGGACCGTGCAGAGGTTAAATATTCTACCGTACAGAACTGGTATCCCGGCGACAAGGAAGGCAAAGGCGGTGTTTATAACTTTGTTACAAAAAGAGGAGTTTGCCGCGGTGTTTCATCAAAAATCAGCTGGACACAGGTGGAAACAGGCTCGGCAATCACATGGAAATATCCAAGTTGCCTGCTCATGGGAAACAATTCGGTAGGTGAATTTAATTCGGTTGCCGTAACCAATGGTTTTCAGCAAGCCGACACCGGCACGAAAATGATACACATCGGTAAAAACACAAAAAGCACGATTGTTTCAAAAGGTATTTCTGCCGGAAGAAGCAGCAACTCATATCGCGGATTAGTGAAAATTTTACCCGGGGCAACCAACTCCCGCAATTTCTCGCAGTGCGACTCGCTGTTGCTGAATGACACCTGCGGTGCGCATACATTCCCTTATATTGAGGTGGGGAATAAATCATCCGTTGTGGAGCACGAGGCAACCACTTCAAAAATTGGCGAAGACCAGATTTTCTATTGCAATCAGCGCGGAATTGATACCGAAAAGGCTATCAGTATGATTGTCAACGGTTACGCAAAAGAGGTGCTGAACAAATTGCCCATGGAATTTGCTGTGGAAGCTCAAAAGCTGCTGGAAATCAGTTTAGAAGGTAGTGTCGGATAAGCATTGCCGCATCTTCCCGGTCTCCCCGCAAGGGGAATCTTAAATAGAGAAATTACAATGAATAACAATAATATATTAACTACTAAAAAATGCTCTTTTCTCTCCTTTTGAAGGAGTTGGAGGGAGCTGTTTTACTATTATGCTGTCAATTAAAGATTTATATGTATCCGTTGAGGGAATGGAAATTCTCAAGGGAATCAACCTGGAAGTTAAAGCCGGTGAAATTCATGCTATTATGGGACCCAACGGTTCCGGGAAAAGTACTTTGGCAAATGTGCTTGCAGGCAAGGAGGAGTATGAGGTAACTCATGGTTCAGTAACCTATAAGGGCGAAGACCTTTTAGAAATGGCGCCTGAAAACAGGGCAAAAGAGGGATTTTTTATGAGCTTTCAGTATCCGGTTGAAATTCCCGGTGTGCCGATGGTGAATTTTCTGAAAACTGCCGTTAATGAGCACCGTAAATACCGTGGTGAAGAAGAGCTGAACGCCGGACAGTTTTTGAAATTCATGCGTGAAAAAATGGAACTGGTGGATTTGCATGCACAGCTCACCAACCGCTCGGTGAACGAGGGGTTTTCCGGAGGGGAAAAGAAGAAAAATGAAATTTTTCAAATGGCGCTGCTGGAACCCAAGCTGGCTATTTTGGATGAAACCGATTCCGGATTAGATATCGATGCATTAAAAACAGTGGCTCACGGCGTAAATGCACTGCGCACGCCCGAAAATGCAACCATCATTGTTACGCACTATCAGCGTCTGCTTGAGCATATTGTACCCGATTATGTTCACGTGCTGCATCAGGGAAAAATTGTGAAAACAGCCGGTAAGGAGCTGGCATTGCAGCTCGAAGAAAAAGGATACGACTGGTTAAAACAAGAAAACGGAGATTAAAATGAGTTTGATAACTGATAATGTTGATATTTCATTAAAATATGCCGCACATTACAATGATGTGAAGGAAAATATGCTGCAAAATTCGCCGGGTGTGCTGAACGCTCCGCGATTTAAGGCATTTCAGGATTTTGTGGAGCAGGGAATTCCAACGCGCAAAAATGAGAATTATAAATATACCAACCTGCAGCCACAGTTCATGTCCGATTTTCAGTTTGTTCACCGGCGTGAATCGGTTGAAATCAATCTGAATGATGTTTTGCGCTGCGATGTGCCGAATCTGGATACCCATCTCGCATTTGTTTTTAACGGATGGTATTATGATAATAACCAACGTATTGGGGAATTGCCTGAAGGGGTGATTTTTGACAGTCTGGAAAGAATTGCACGCGAAAAACCGGAGTTGCTGAAAAAATATGCCACTTTGGCTGATAGCGCGGCAGATCCGCTGGTAGCTTTAAATACAGCCTACGCAAAGGACGGATATTTTCTGTATGTGCCGAAAAATACGGTCATTGAAAAACCTTTGCAACTGGTCAATTTTCTCAGGGCAGACAGGGATACCTTTGTAACGCAGCGGAACTTTATTTTGGTTGAAGGGGGTGCTCAGGTAAAAATCATTTCGTGTGAACATACACTTAATCTGAATGCATATTTGTGCAATACCGTAACAGAAATTTACGTGGGGGCAAATGCAAATTTTGAGTATTACACCCTTCAAAATCAAAATAATAAGACCGCCAGCATGAATTCGGTATTTGTGCATCAGGCACGGGACTCTAAAGCCAGCACTTTCTTCGCTTCGCTTCATGGCGGATTGATCCGAAATAACCTGAAGTTTGTTCTTGACGGTGAAAATGCAGAAGGCAACATGTTCGGAGTGGCTTTTATTGACCAGAAACAACATGTGGACAACTTCACGCAGGTGGTTCATGAAAAACCGAACTGCCAGAGCAATCAGATTTATAAGAATGTTTTGAATCATCATTCAACCGGTGCATTTACCGGGCAGATTACCGTTAAACCGGATGCCCAGAAAACCAACGCATTTCAGCGGAATAACAACCTGCTGCTGACCGACCATGCCACCATGCAGACCAAGCCGCAGCTGATTATTGATGCTGATGATGTGAAATGCAGCCATGGTGCGACAATCGGGCAGATTGACGAGGAGGCGCTGTTCTATCTCCGTACGCGCGGAATTGATGAGGATCGGGCAAGACTGATGATGATGAATGCCTTTGCCCATGAGGTTGTTGAGCAGATTACCGTAGTTCCGTTCCGGGATCGTATTGATATATTGGTTGACAAGGCGCTGAAAGGCGAAGTGGCGCGGTGCCACGAAAACGGCTACAACTGTTAGCGCTGTTTTTTACCGGTTTCTGTTTTCGGACAATCAGAATATTTACGGCAGATTTAATAATTTTCTCCGCTTATACCGGGTTGAAATATAAATCAAACTGAAAATTAATGGTTTTATTCCGCTATTGAATGAAAACGGGGAAGGGAAGTGCAACGCAGTTTGGTCTGATTGGAAAGCATAGCCGGCATTGTTGATTTTAAATTGGTTTTTTTACCTTTATAGCCCTAAAATAAAGTTATATGGCTTACGATACGGACACCATCCGAAAATTTTTCCCCATACTTAAACAGGAGGTTTACGGTAAACCGTTAATTTATTTTGATAATGCCGCCACAACCCAGAAACCTATTCAGGTTTTGAAGTCGTTGGAGCGGGCGCACAATGAATTTTACGGAAATATACACCGTGCAGTTCATTACATGGCGGGCAGAGCTACCGAGGAATATGAAAAAGTGCGCGAATTGGTCAGGCTTTTTATCAATGCCGAAAGCAGTGATGAAATTATTTTCACCAAAGGAGCTACCGAAAGCGCCAATTTGGTTGCATCAACTTTTGGCGAACATTTTCTGACTCCCGGAAGTGAAATCATCGTTTCGGAAATGGAACATCACTCCAATATAGTTCCGTGGCAAATCAATGCGCTGCGCAAGGGAGCTACCATTGTTAAACTCCCAATTTCTGAATCGGGAGAATTGCAAACCGGTGCACTTCAGGATATTATAACACACAAAACCAAGCTGATAGCAGTAGCACACGTCTCCAATGTTTTGGGAACGGTGAATCCAATTTTTCAAATTGTTGAAACGGCACACAAGCACAATGTTCCGGTTTTCGTAGATGGCGCTCAGGCTGTGCAGCATCTTCCGGTGGATGTACAGGCGTTTGACGTCGATTTTTACGCTTTTTCCGCACACAAAATGTACGGACCAAACGGCGTTGGTGTGCTGTATGGCAAAAGAAAATGGTTAGAACAGCTGCCGCCGTATCAGGGTGGGGGAGAGATGATTTCGGAAGTTTCGTTTGAGAAGACCACTTTTAGTGAAATTCCCTATAAATTTGAAGCTGGCACGCCCAACATTGCCGGTGTGATAGCTTTTGGCGAAGCAATAAAACTGCTACAGGAAATCGGGCTTGACAATATTGTGGAAAGGGAACAGGAGCTGCTGGCGTATGCCACTAAACAGCTGAAAGCAATTGAAGGCGTGCGGATTTACGGCGAAGCTGCCCATAAATCGGGTGTTATCTCTTTCAATATTACAGGAATTCATCCCTTCGATTTGGGAACAATGCTCGATAAAATGGGAGTTGCCGTGCGCACAGGCAGTCTTTGTGCCGATCCGCTGATGGATTTTTTCAACATAACCGGAACTGTGCGCATTTCCTTTGGAATTTATAACACAAAAGATGAAGTTGACCGGTTTATTTCCGCTTTGAAAAGAGCCGCACAAATGCTGAGCTGACATGAAAAAGTTTTTCGGCGACTGGTTTATAACCGGATTGTTTCTGATGATTCTTGCGGCATGGCTCATGCCGGGAGTGGGCATGGATTTAAAATATGTTGACCTGAACCTGGTTATTGATGTGGGGGTAATTCTGATTTTTTTCTTTTACGGACTGAAATTGGACTGGGTGAAGATGAAAGCCGGAATGAGAAACTGGAAGATGCACTTTGCCGTTCAGCTCACCACTTTTCTGCTTTTTCCCCTGCTGGTTCTCCCTTTTTATCCGTTACTGAAAAATACGAACCATGAAATTTTATGGTTGGGCATGTTCTTTTTGGCAGCGCTGCCTTCCACAGTCTCTTCGTCGGTGGTTATGGTCTCCATTGCCGGGGGAAATATTCCCGGCGCAATTTTCAATGCCAGTATCTCCGGAATTATCGGAATTGTGGTTACTCCGCTCTGGATGAGCCTTTTCCTTACCGGCAGTCAAGCCGGTTTTGATTTTTCTGATGTGATGCTGCAACTCATTCTGCATATCATTGTGCCTGTTGTGGCAGGACTTCTTCTGCACCGCCATTTAGTGCGGTTCGTTAACCGCTATATTCTCAAAATTGCAGCTTTCGATAAAATTATTATTCTGCTGATTGTTTATGAATCTTTCAGCCGTTCGTTCATGTCGGGGATTTTTTCTGCGGTGAGCTGGAAGGCATTAATCGGATTATCGCTTGCGGTAGTTGCACTCTTTTATGTGGTTCTGAAAATAACCGGAATGCTCTCCGGAAAATTAAAATTCTCTATAGCCGATGGGATTACATTGCAGTTTGCCGGAACCAAAAAATCATTAGTGCATGGCTCCGTATTCGGAAGTGTGCTGTTTGGCGGTATTACCGGCGCAGGAATTTTGCTTCTTCCGATAATGATTTATCACAGCTATCAGCTGTTTTATATCAGCATTGTTGCGCAGAAAATGGCAAATGAGGTTCTGCCGGATTAAAAAACGATTCATTTTGAAAATAAATTGTTCCTCAGTTTGGAACAGTCAGGAGTTGTGTCTTACCAAAATGTTGCAGAACACTGTTTTCCCTGAAATTAGGTAAACAGAAATTTGTTGAGACTTAAAAATTTCCGAAATTTGCCTCTTTAAATTTCTTATTATTTGAAAATGACCATTGATGAAGTTCAGCAGGAGATAGTAGATGAGTTTTCTGTTTATGATGACTGGCTCGATAAATATGCCGGCTTAATAGAGTTGGGAAACGAGCTGAAGCCTCTTGATACAAAGGAGAAAAATGATCAGAATCTGATAAAAGGCTGTCAGTCGCGGGTGTGGTTGGTTGCTGAAAGGCAAAACGGTCTGATTCATTTCAGGGGAGAGAGTGATGCGGTTATTGTGAAAGGACTTGTAGCCCTGCTTTTGCGTGTGGTTTCAGGCAGAACTCCCCGTGAAATCATGGATAGTGAACTCTATTTTATTGATGAACTGGGTTTGAAGGAGCACCTTTCACCGACGCGTGCCAACGGACTGCTTGCCATGGTGAAACAAATAAGACTTTATGCTGTTGCTTTTGACAGATTGGAAAAATTAGGAGGATAGATATAATGAATGCAAAAATTGACGAAATAATAGAAAACCTGAAGCAGGTTTACGACCCTGAAATTCCGGTAAATGTTTACGATTTGGGGCTGATTTATAATGTGGATGTGGATGAGAATAACAATGCGAACATTGTTATGACGCTCACTGCCCCGGGCTGCCCCGTGGTGGATATCATTGTGGATGATGTAACACAGGCAGCGCGCATGGTTGAAGGAATTGAAGAGGTGAATGTCGATCTTACTTTTGACCCGCCATGGGATAAGTCGATGATGAGTGAGGAAGCCCGTCTGGAGCTTGGATTTTTTTAAAAAACACTGAATATTTCTCAACAAGATGAGGTGCCGGAAAAATGCAAAAACGCAATGAGTTGGCAAATGGAGTTAAACAGTACGCAAAGGAACTTGGATTTCTGGAGTGTGCAATTATTCCGGCTGGTGTTTTAACAGAAGAAGAGGAGCATTTCAACTCGTGGCTGAAAGCAGAAATGCACGGCGAAATGGGCTATATGGCGAGAAATGTGGAGAAACGCCTCGATATTAGTCTGTTAGTTGAAAACGCCAAAACAGTGGTTGTAACTCTTCTCAATTATTTTCCCGAAAATACACAGACCGACCCCGAAGCTCCCGTACTTTCAAAATATGCCTACGGCACTGATTATCATTTTATTATTAAGGATAAATTACGAAAGCTGTTAGATTATATCCGGGAGAATTTCGGCGATTGCAACGCCCGGACTTTCACTGATTCGGCTCCGGTGTTGGAGCGTGCCTGGGCACGCCGCGCCGGCTTGGGCTGGGTTGGCAAAAACAGCAATCTGATTTCGGTGGAGCATGGTAGTTTCTTTTTTATCGGTGAGCTTATTTTGGACATTGAACTGCCTTATGATAAACCACGGATTATTGCCGATCATTGCTGCACCTGTACCCGATGTATTGATGCCTGCCCCACAAAAGCCATTGTTGCCGATAAAGTTGTGGATGCCCGTTTGTGTATCTCGTACCAAACCATTGAGCTGAAAGGGGATCTGGATGAAAACCTGAAAGGAAAGTTTGAAAATCGTGTGTTTGGCTGTGACATCTGTCAGGATGTCTGCCCGTGGAATCTGAAATCGGAACCTCATAATGAGGACGCTTTTCATCCTCACCCTAAATTGCTGAATCTCACCAAAACTGAATGGCACAGCATGGAGAGACCGCTTTTCAATGAGCTTTTCAGAAACTCGGCAGTGAAACGCGCCGGGTATAGCGGAGTGAAAAGAAATCTTGCTTTTTTGGAAGAACCGGAAGAATAAAAAAAAAGCCGGAAAAATTTTCCGGCTGTGGTTTAAAATGCTTAAAAGTTGGTTGATTATTGTTCCTCAATAGTTGAGAAATCCATGGCTGCCAATCTTTTATATGAGTTGTGCCTCCATTTTGCATTTTCTTCGGCAGCTTTGAACAGTTCGTTTGCTTCTGCCGGGAATGATTTTTTCAATGAAGTGTAGCGTACTTCGCCACCTAAGAAATCCTGAAATTTGCTCCAGTCCGGGTCTTTTGAATCCAACTGGAACGGGTTTTTTCCCTCTTCCTCTAAAAGTGGATTATAGCGGAAAAGCGACCAGTATCCTGATTCCACTGCTCTTTTTTCTTCTGCCATCGACTTACCCATGCCCGCTCTCAATCCATGGGCTATACAAGGTGAGTAGGCAATAATTATGGATGGTCCGGGATAAGCTTCTGCTTCGCGAAGTGCACGCAGGTATTGCGGCTGACTTGCCCCCATAGCTACCTGAGCCACATATACATAACCGTAGGTCATCATCATGGCGCCCAGATCTTTTTTGCGTATTTTTTTACCGGAAGCGGCAAATTTTGCAACTGCTCCGATGGGTGTCGATTTGGATGCCTGTCCACCGGTGTTGGAATAAACTTCGGTGTCCATCACCAATACGTTTACATCTTCGCCACTTGCCATGACGTGATCCAAACCGCCGTAGCCAATATCGTATGCCCAGCCGTCACCGCCAAAAATCCATACAGACTTTTTGGTAAGATATTGCTTCAGGTTAGTAATCTCCCTGGCATATTCACTATCGATTTCTGAGATAACTTCCAATACTTTTTCTGACACTTCAGTGGTGGTTTCACCATTGTTTTTGTTGTCAATCCATGCCTGGAATGCCTCTTTTTCTGCTTCACTTGCTCCGTTTCCGATTGCGCGCCGCATGATATCTTCAAGCCGGTTGCGCTGTGCGTTGACACCCTCAGAAAACCCGAAACCATATTCGGCATTGTCTTCAAAAAGTGAATTTCCCCATGCAGGACCGAATCCTGAATCCTTGTTCGTGCAATAGGGAGTTGAAGGAGCCGAGCCTCCGTAAATGGAAGAACAGCCGGTTGCATTAGCTACCATCATTCTTTCACCGTAAAGCTGCGTGATAAGCTTGATGTAGGGAGTTTCACCGCATCCGGCACAGGCGCCTGAAAATTCAAACAGCGGCTGGGCAAACTGTGAGTTTTTAACAGATTTGGTACGGTCAACAATCTTTTCCTTCAGAGAAACATCATTAACCATGTACTCCCAACGTCCTATCTCATCGCTTTGTGTTCCGATTGGCTTCATTATCAGCGAATTGATTTTTGAAGGACACTCTTCAACACAAACTCCGCATCCGGTGCAGTCTAAAACGCTCACCTGAATCCTGTAATTCAGACCGTTAAATACTTTCGTTGGTATGGCAACCCGCGTTTCGGTTCCTTCCGGCGCTTTATCTAATTCTTCTTCAGTTAAAAGGAACGGACGAATTGCGGCGTGCGGGCAAACATACGCACACTGGTTGCACTGAATGCAGTGCTCAGCCTGCCATTCCGGAACGCTGACGGCAATTCCACGCTTTTCCCAGGCAGCAGTGCCCAGTGGGAAAGTTCCGTCTTCAATTCCCTCAAATGTGGAAACGGGAAGATCGTCGCCCTTCTGATTGTTGATGGTATCAACCACTTTCACAATAAATTCGGGGCGTTCGGTGAATCCGTTGGTCTCTTTCACCACAATATTCTTCCACTCCTTTGGAACTTCAACTTTGTGTACATTCTTTCCGCCGGCTTCTACCGCGGCAAAGTTCATGTTTACAATCTTTTCACCCTTTCTGCCATAAGACCTGACGATGGCTTTCTGCATTTCATGCACTGCCATGTCATAAGGTATCACCTCGGTAATTTTGAAAAATGCCGACTGCATAATGGTGTTGGTCCGGGTTCCCAAACCAATTTCTTCACCTAATTTAGTACCATTAATAATATAGAACTGAATGTCATTTTCAGCTAAATATTTTTTCATGTGGTCGGGCAGGCGTTTTTTTGTCTCCTCCTCATCCCAAATGGAATTCAGCAAGAAGGAACCGCCTTTTTTAAGTCCTTTGAGCACATCATACATATTCACATAAGCCGAAACGTGGCAGGCAACAAAGTCGGGTGTGTTAACTAAATAGGTTGAACGGATGGGTTCATCTCCAAAACGCAGATGCGAGCAGGTGAATCCACCTGATTTTTTGGAGTCATACTGGAAATATCCCTGGCAATATTTGTCGGTGGCATCACCGATAATCGTAATGGAATTTTGGTTGGCTCCAACCGTTCCATCCGAGCCTAATCCATAAAATTTCGCCTGATAGGTTCCTTTCGGTGAAATATCAATCTCCTCTTTCAGCGGAAGCGATTTGAAGGTGATATCATCCACAATGCCGATTGTGAAATCGGTTTTGGGTTCACTCTTTTCCAGATTTTCATAAACCGATATAATTTGTGATGGCGTGGTGTCTTTTGAGCCTAAACCATATCGTCCGCCAACAATAACTGGTGCATTTTCCTTACCGTAAAAAATGGATTTAACATCTAAATAGAGCGGTTCGCCTGCTGAACCGGGTTCTTTGGCACGATCAAGCACTGCAATGCGTTTGACTGATTTGGGTAGCACCTGCAGCAGATATTTTGACGAAAACGGACGGAAAAGATGAACGGCAATCATTCCTGTTTTTTTGCCCTGGGCATTGAGGTAATCAATTGTCTCCTTGATGGTTTCGGTAACCGATCCCATTGCAATGATGATATTTTCCGCTTCGGGATCGCCGTAATAGCTGAATGGACGATATTCGCGCCCGGTAATTTTGGATATATCTTTCATGTATCCGGCAACAATGTCGGGCACGGCATCATAAAAGCGGTTTGCAGATTCTTTCGCCTGGAAGAAAATATCGGGATTCTGAGCAGTTCCGCGCAAGACGGGACTTTCAGGGTTCAGCGCACGGTTGCGGAATTCCTGTAAAGCTTCCTGATCAATGAGCGGAACGATATCTTCCATTTCGATCGCTTCAATTTTCTGAATTTCATGTGAAGTGCGAAACCCGTCGAAGAAAGCTATAAACGGAATTCTTGATTTTAATGTGGCAAGATGCGCAACTCCGGCAAGGTCCATTTCTTCCTGAACAGAACCGGCGGCAATCATGGCGAATCCGGTCTGACGGGCTGCATAAATATCGCTGTGATCTCCAAAAATGGAAAGTGCGTGGGCTGCAACCGCGCGGGCGCTGACGTGAAACACCGTTGGCAGCAGCTCTCCGGCAATTTTATACATATTCGGAATCATCAGGAGCAATCCCTGAGATGCTGTGTATGTGGTTGCTAACGCTCCCGATTGAAGCGCCCCGTGAACGGCTCCGGCTGCGCCGCCTTCGCTCTGCATCTCAGCCAAACGGACAGGACGGCCAAACATATTCTTTTTGCCATAAGCAGCCCACTCGTCAACATATTCTGCCATGTTGGAAGATGGGGTAATCGGATAAATACAGGCTACTTCGCTAAACATGTAGCTGATGTGTGCAGCTGCATAATTTCCGTCACAGGTGATAAACTTTTTTTGTTTTGCCATTATTAGTCTCCTTTGTTACAATAAGTTAATATTTTGGATTCAAAAACATTTTCAATATAAAAAACCAAAAAGCCAGAGCGGAATCGTGTTGCTGTTTCCGGTTTCCAGCATGTCGGCAGCGGCATATTGCCCCTTTTTAGGCTGAATTTTATGTCCTCCAACAATAAAATGATAAGTGTTGTCCACTAAAAAATCAGCCCGTGCCGAGCTGTTTACCGGATGTACATATCCGGTCTGGTTATAAAAGAAAGTGTGTCTCAAGTTGATTTTTTCCGCATTGTTGGGTGCGATGGTGTACAACAGGTTGGTGTTGTGCATATATATTTTGTCCGGCTTTTTTAGGTCATTTTCATCGTTGTTTGAATAGAGCAGCTGAATGAGTTTGGCATTTTTCAGATAGCGCAGATAGTTCATTACAGTTGCCCGCGAAGCTTCAATATCGGTTGCAAGTTTGCTGACATTAGGTGCTAACGGTGTGTCCAAAGCAATGATATGCAGAAGTTTCCTGAGTTTTGACAGGTATTTCAGTTCAATCTGATTGATATAGGGAATATCGATTTCAAGCGCCAGATTTATGTGCTTGAGCAGCTCATTTGTGTAAAAATTCGGATTATCAATGAAATAAGGATAAAATCCGTTTTTCAGGTATTCGCCAAAATAGGCTAAAGGGCGTATTTTTGATACAATACTTTTAGAGATTTCCTCGTGATTCTGAATGATGTCATTGAGTGAATATACCGGAAAATTTAAGTTTGTAGCGTGGTTGAGATATTCACGAAAAGAGAGTCCTTCAAGATGCTTTATTTTTATAATTCCGCTCAGAACGGGGTGCTCTTCAACGATGCGCATCACCGGTGATGAAGTGAAAATGATTTTCAGTCCGGGCAGCTTGTCGTGGCACTGTCTGATCTCTTTTGCCCAGTTCGGGTATTTCTGAATCTGGTCGAGCAGCAGCACTTTGCCGCCCTTTTTGACAAACTCGTCGGCAAACGAGATAATCGTCCTTCGTGTGAAATAGAAATCGTTCAGATTTACATAGAGTGCAGTGGTGTCATCCGGGAAATTCTGCTTTAGATAATCAAGCAGAAAAGTTGTTTTTCCAACTCCGCGAAAACCTTTAATACATATCAGACGGTCTGTCCAGTCAATGATTCTTAAAAGCTCCCGGCTGAATGTCGGGTGCGTGCTTTCAAGAAGTGTCTTATGTGATTGATGAAAAAATTCCAAAATCTATATTTTTTTACAAAAATAACAGAATTTGGCAAAATTTGTAATCTATAGATAACAAAAATGAATATTTTGTGTAATTTAGATTTATTAAAAATAAGAAAAGCAGGCGATTTCGCCTGCTTTTCTATATATCTATATATCGTGAGCCGGTTAGCTGTCGTTCATGGATGCCAAAAACTCGGCAATAGAGTTGGATCGCATCAATCTTGTTTTAATAAACTCCATGGCTTCCAGTGAGTTCATGTCGCCAAGATAGTTGCGCAATATCCATAATCTGGCGAGAATTTCCTTCTTGATGAGCAGGTCTTCACGACGGGTACTCGAAGCAGGAATATCCACTGACGGGAAGATGCGCTTGTTGGACAGTTTCCGGTCAAGCTGCAGCTCCATATTTCCGGTTCCCTTGAATTCTTCAAAAATGACATCGTCCATTTTGGAGCCGGTTTCCGTGAGTGCGGTTGCCAGAATGGTAAGTGAACCGCCCTCTTCAATATTTCTTGCAGCGCCAAAGAATCGTTTGGGACGGTGTAGTGCGTTGGCGTCAACCCCGCCGGACAAAACTCTTCCCGAAGCGGGCTGAACCGTATTATATGCCCGTGCCAGACGGGTGATGGAATCTAAAAGAATGACTACATCGTGTCCGCACTCAACAAGCCGTTTTGCTTTTTCCAGCACAATGTTGGCAACTCTAACGTGTTTTTCTGCCGGTTCGTCAAACGTTGATGCAATGACTTCAGCATTTACGCTTCGTGCCATGTCGGTAACTTCTTCCGGGCGCTCATCAATCAGCAGAACAATCATATACACTTCCGGATGGTTGGCTGCAATTGCGTTGGCAATCTCTTTCAGCAGTACCGTTTTCCCGGTTTTGGGTTGCGCAACAATAAGTCCACGCTGCCCTTTCCCGATGGGTGCAAACATGTCCACCACACGTGTGGAGAGGTTGTCGTGCCCCTTTCCTGTAATTTCAAATTTTTCTTCGGGAAAAAGCGGAGTTAGATGATCAAACGGAACGCGGTCGCGGATATACTGCGGACTTCTGCCGTTTATCTCCGAAATTTTGATAAGCGGAAAATATTTTTCACCCTCTTTGGGCGGACGAATGGTGCCTGTAATGGTATCGCCGGTTTTTAGTCCGAAAAGCTTAATTTGTGATTGGGAAACATAAACATCATCCGGCGAGTTTAGGTAATTGTAATCTGATGAGCGGAGAAATCCGTATCCATCCTGTAAAATTTCAAGCACACCGGTGTTGGTTACAATTCCATCAAATTCATAATATTTGTTGCTTCTCTGTTTTTGCTGATAGTTTTTCTGCTCGCGCTGATCTGGTTTTTGAAATTTTGGTTTTTCCTGCTCCTGATCCGCGTGTTGCGGTCTTTCCCTTTTATCTTTATGAGCCTGTTTTCCGTAATCATTCTTTTTGAGCTCAGGCTTTTCGGGTTTCGTAGCCTCCGTTTTGACCGGAGATGCCTGACTTTCGTCAGCATCAGATTGCAGGCTGGTTTTTTCCTTCTGTGCTATAGCTTTCTTATTGATTCCCTGAATTATGGCATTAATCTCTTCCTGCCTTGACTGAACCGGAATTTCTTCGGGTTTGGTAATTTCAGATTTAATATCAATACGCTCAGTTTTTGGTACGGGTTCTTCTCTTTCCCGCCGCTGACGTTTCTTATTTCGTGAAATATCTTCTTTTTCAGGTGGTAAAGTCTCCTCTTTGGGAGATTCCTGCTTTTTTCTCAGGAAATTCTTAAAGGTGGAACGTTCCTCTTTTTTCTGAACGTTCTGTTCTTTGGGAGCAGTTCTCTTTACATTTTTTTCTGCTTCCCTGATAGCTTGTGTGTCAAGTATTTTATAGATGAGATCTTGCTTTTTGTAAGATTCAACACGCTTAATACTCAATTCCTTAGCAATATCACGTAGCTCGGGAACAAGCTTTTTGTTCAATTCTAAAATGTCGTACATTATTTAAATTTATTAATAATTATCCAGATTAACCTGTAACAGTTTCCGGGTTTGAAACAAAAATTGTGGAGTTGGAGTTTTGTTGAAATTTTGCTGCAATTATAGTAAATAGTTGTTACATGCCAAAATAAATTCTCTAATTTTAATTTTCAATCTAAATTATCCCAACTCTTTTAATATTAGGCAGAAGAAAGCTTTCAAAGATTGTTTTTTCTATTTTTCAGACCGGATTACTACCTGATTTTTTCCTTTTTGAACAACGTTATTAAATCAACGGGGTGTTTGTTTTAGGGTATTTTCGCTAATGTAACGATTTTTTTTTGATTTTGTTTCATTTCAGAGCCTGATTTTCTGTTTTATTTTTAGTTATAGGAAAAGAAATGGATGACAGAGTTCTGAATCGGATTAAGAAATGCCACCAAGACACTAAGACCCACAAAAAACTGTTAAAAAAGTTAGTGAGATTTTGCGCCTGCCTGCCGTAGGCATGGCCTTTGTGCATTAGTGGCAAATAAATGAAAACAGAACGCAGATTACACGAATGAGTAGGCTCAACACGGATATTACAGATAAAAATTCTGCGAAAATCTGCGGAATCTGCGGGAGAAAATCAGCGATAAATAAAGAGAATTGAGAATTAAGAATTGAAGTATAAGATATAAGATAAGAAAACTGATGGGAAAGATTTTTGATACTTAGTGCCTTAGCGCTTTAGTGACAAAATTAAGAGAAGAAACAGAACGCTGATGATACAGATGAACAATTTTATTTGTCTTTGGGTCATTAAATAGGTTTCTTTTTTATTTTTGCACAAAATCGACAAAATGAGAATAGAAATTGAACAACCCGACCGTGAAGAGCTGGAAGAAGCGGGAGTTTTCGACTGGCCCGTTTGGGAACACGAAGAAGATAAATTTGACTGGTATTTTGACAAAACAGAACATTGCTATATAATAGAAGGTGTGGCAGATATTGTTTCCGAGTTTGACACCATTACAGTAAAACCCGGAGATTATCTGATTTTTCCTGCAGGGTTGGAGTGTGTCTGGGATATCAGATCCAAAATCAGGAAGCACTACAGTTTTGAATAATCCTTCGGTTTGATTCAGAAAAGAGTCATTTTGAAATCAGACTGCGCTTTTGTTTGATTTTTGGCTTATTCTCAGCCAAAAACAGATGTGAAGCGTAATAAATCCGTTTTTTGTTGGAACCTTCCGGTTAATGACTAAATTTGTAGCTGCAATACAGGCTTTTTAGGAACATTTAAAATTCTGTGTTGTTTTTTATTTAGTCTTAACAGATAAAGTAATTTCAGCAATGGATAAATTTTCATCGGTTGGAAATCAGGAACAGGATACGATAGATGACCTGTATAAATTATACCTCGAAAACCCTGAATCGCTTGACAAAAGCTGGCAGCACTTTTTTGCAGGATTTGAACTGGCACGCACCGGTTATACCGATCAGCAAACCCCGGCTGCCGATAGCAATCTTCACAAGGAATTTGCAATTTTTGACCTGATTCACAGTTACCGCCAACGCGGTCATCTGTTCACGAAAACCAATCCCGTGCGTGCACGGCGGCAATATTCGCCCACTTTAGACATCGAAAATTTCGGTCTTTCAAAAGATGATTTGGTAACCACGTTTCAGGCAGGAAAAGAGATTGGCATAGGTCCCGCCAAACTGAAAGATATTGTTGAGCATCTGGAAGCAACATACTGTCGCTCAATAGGTGTGGAATATCTTTATGTAAGGGATCGGGAGATGGTGCAGTGGCTAAAGGAAAAAATGGAGGGCAGCCGCAATACGGGAGTATTTTCCGAAGAAAAAAGGAGAGATATTTTTTATCATCTGAAGATTGCAGCTGGTTTTGAGCATTTCATTCACAAGAAATTTGTCGGTCAAAAGCGGTTCTCTCTCGAAGGCGCCGAAAGTTTGATTCCAGCATTGGACTCGATTATTGAACGTGGTGCCGAATTGGGTATAGAAGAGTTCGTTATCGGCATGGCTCACAGGGGAAGGCTGAATGTTTTAGCCAATATTATCGAAAAACCGTACGAATATATTTTCAAGGAATTTTACGGAAAGGAGTACGAAGAAGATATCTGGAACGGTGATGTGATGTATCATCTGGGTTATGAAAATGAAGTTCAGACCGATTACGGAAAAAATGTAAAACTGAAGCTTTTGCCCAATCCGTCTCATCTGGAGGCAGTTGGACCTATTGTTCAGGGAATGGTGCGCTCCCGGATCAATTCGGTGTATGACAGCGATTACAGCAAAGCCGCCGGAATTATTATTCACGGCGATGCGGCAATTGCAGCGCAGGGCGTGGTTTATGAAACCATTCAGATGTCGCAGCTCAAAGGTTACAGAACGGGGGGAACCATTCATTTAGTTATCAACAATCAGGTGGGATTCACAACATCCTATCTCGATGCCCGGTCAAGTACCTACAGCACCGGTGTTGCAAAGGTTACCCGCTCGCCCGTTTTTCACGTAAACGGAGATGACGTGGAAGCAATGGTTTACACGATTCAGTTAGCAATGGAGTTCAGACAAAAGTTTCATACTGATGTGTTTATTGATATTCTTTGTTATCGCAAGTACGGACACAACGAAGGGGATGAACCCCGCTTTACCCAGCCTCTGCTTTATAAAATTATTGAAAAACATCCCAATCCGCGTGATATTTATGCTCAGAAACTGGAGAAACTCGGCATTATGACTGCAAAAGAGTCACAGGAGATGGTCAGGAGTTTTGATCAGTTATTAGAAGAAAAATTTAAAGAGTCGGAAAAAATTGAACGGATGAAAATCCGTAAATTTCTGGTAAATGAATATGCTTCCTATGAGATGCCGAGTAAAACCATGTTTCACCAATCGGTGAACACCGGTGTTCCGGCAAAAACACTTTTTGAAATTGCCGATTCCATAAATAATTTGCCTGAAAACCTCACCTTTTTCAAAAAAGTAAATCGCATTTTATCTGACAGGCGCATTATGATGCTGGATAACCGTCTTGATTGGGCAATGGCAGAATTGCTTGCCTACGGATCATTAGTAATTGAAGGGCATCCGGTGCGAATCAGCGGGCAGGACAGCGAGCGGGGTACTTTTGCCCATCGTCATGCCTCTTTTGTGGTGGAAGGTTGTGAAGATAAGTACTTTCCACTAAAACATATTTCTGAAAATCAGGCAACTTTTCATGTCTATAATTCGCTGCTTTCGGAATATGCCGCGTTAGGTTTTGAATACGGCTACGCTTTGGGCAAACCCAACGGCTTGACAATCTGGGAAGCACAGTTTGGCGATTTTGCAAATATGGCACAGGCTATTATTGATCAGTATATCTCGTCAGCATTCGAAAAATGGGGATTGATGAACAACCTTGTGTTGTTGCTGCCTCACGGTTTTGAAGGGCAGGGACCCGAACACTCCAGTGCGCGGATTGAGCGCTTTCTCGAATTGTCTGCCAACAATAATATGCAGGTGGTGACGCCGTCAACGCCCGCCAATATGTTTCATCTGCTGCGAAGGCAGGTAAAAATGAAGATGAGACTGCCGCTTGTTGTTTTAACACCAAAGAGTCTGCTACGCCATCCGATGGTGGTTTCAACGGTTGACAGTCTTGCAAAAGGCGCTTTCATGGAAGTGATTGACGATGCCGAAGCTATTCCCGAGGCAATTGATAAGCTGGTGTTTACCTCAGGCAGGCTCTACTATGACCTGCTCAAGTATAAGATGGAAAATGCGCTGACGAATGTGGCAATTGTGCGGATTGAGCAAATTTTTCCGCTTCCCCTGAAACAGATCAACAAAATTCTGGGAAAATACAAAACAGCAAACATAATCTGGGCGCAGGATGAACCTGAGAATATGGGAATCTGGCCCTTTCTGAACAGAAAATTAGGTTCTTTAAACTTTAAGGTTGTTGCCCGCCCGGAGAGTGCAAGTCCGGCTGTTGGTCTGATGGGAAAACATCAGAAAGAACTGGAAAGAATATTATCGGAGATATTTCAGGTAGAAGAAGTTATAGCCTCATAATAAAGACGAAAATGATATTAGAAGTTAAAGTTCCCAGTCCGGGTGAATCCATTGTTGAAGTGGAAATTGGCGCCTGGCTTGTTGAAAACGGTTCGGTGGTTGCAAAAGATCAGGAGATTGCCGAAGTGGAGTCAGACAAAGCCACCCTGACAATTATTGCCGCAGAAGCGGGAAAAATTGATATTCTTGTTGCCGAAGGAGAGACCGTAGCAGTTGGCGCTGTGGCTTGTACCATAGATACCAGCGTTCAGCCTCCGGCAGAAGATGTTGCCGAAAAGCAGGAAGAAGCTGTTCCGGTTCAGGAAACAAATGAGCGGGAACAGGTGCCGGTACAGGAAGAATCTGTAGAAGTTACTCCGGTTCCTCAGCCGGAAAAGCTTTCGGAAACGGGAACTTCTTCCGAAACCGGACAGGTAAAAGTTACTCCGCTTGCCAAAGAGCTGATGAAGGAGCACGGAATTTCGGTGGAAGAGGTGATTCAGGGGCTGAAACGTTTGGGGAAAAAAGAAGTGGAGACAGTAATCAGTGCCAAAGACAGCTTTTCTGCACTGTCGCCTAATGAAACCCAACCCACTCAGATTTCCCGTGAAGTGGACAAAATCCGACTCACTGCGCTTCGCCGCAAACTTAGTGAACGATTGGTGGCCGTGAAGAATGAAACTGCCATGCTCACCACTTTCAATGAAGTGGATATGAGTCGTGTCATGGAGCTGCGAAAAAAATACCAGCAGCAGTTTGTGGATAAATATGGCTACAAAGTGGGGTTTATGTCATTTTTTGCAACAGCAGCAACGGTGGCAATGAATTTTCATCCGTTGGTGAATGCACAGTTGGGAGATGATGAGATTATCTCGCCCCGTTACGTGGATATTGGAATCGCAGTTTCAACACCAAGAGGGCTGATGGTGCCTGTTATTCGAAACACGGAAAGCAAAACAATCGCTCAGATTGAGCTGGAAATCAAAGAGCTTGCAGAAAAGGCACGAAACAAAAAAATCACGGTTGATGAGCTGACCGGCGGAACTTTCACTATCACCAACGGGGGAGTGTTCGGGTCGCTGCTTTCCACGCCACTGATTAACCCGCCGCAGTCGGCTATTCTCGGTTTGCACAATATTGTGGAAAGACCCGTCGCGATTGATGGACAGGTGGTTATCCGTCCGATGATGTACACTGCCTTATCTTACGACCACCGTGTTATTGATGGAAAAGATTCCGTGAGTTTTTTGCTGAAAATTAAGGAACTGATCGAAAATCCGGAAAGGCTGCTGACCGGCGGAAATGAATTTGAAAAAGTTTTACTGGGTGTTTAAAGTTTTTTGATAAAGCTTTTCCGGTTTAGCCAGTATCCCGCAATAAAAATCAGGGTAAAAATGGCATTGGTTTGAGAAAATGCCTGCCAGTCGCTCCAGATAACCGGAACGAAAAGTATCACCAGTTGTGTGAAAATATAGAGATACAACCCGTCTGCATGTAATTTCCACATCCTTATTGCACCTGTCAGTGAGAGCGCATTCATCGCCATCAAAAGGGTGAAATATGTCGGGGAGAGCATTTCAGTATTGCTCCACGAGGAGTATTTGATGATTATTTCGGTTGCTTTTTCGAAAAAGAGAGACGCCAGAAAGTAACCTGCGAAACCAATAGTGCTTCCGATAAATGTGAGCAGGCATAAAGCGCTTAAAAAAGGAGTGCGTTGTGTTGTTTTTTCCAACTCTTTTATTTTTAAAAATTAACTGTTCAAAAATAGTGAGTTTTCCCGGATATAATTTTCCCCGACTTTTTTAAAATGTTATACCTTTGACGCTGATTTTTCAAAAATAACGCTAAAATGAAAAGAGATTCACTGGTTTTCGATATTATTAAAAAGGAACATGAGCGGCAGTTGAACGGAATTGAGCTGATTGCTTCTGAGAATTTTGTGAGCGACCAGGTGATGGAAGCCATGGGTTCGGTTTTGACCAATAAATATGCCGAAGGCTATCCGGGACGTAGATATTATGGTGGTTGTCAGTTTGTTGACCAGTCGGAGCAACTGGCGATTGACCGTTTAAATGAGCTTTTCGGCGCAGAATGGTCTAATGTGCAGCCGCACTCGGGAGCACAGGCAAATGCAGCAGTTTTAAGCGTTGTTTTAAAACCGGGTGACACATTCATGGGATTTGACCTGTCGCATGGCGGGCATCTTTCACATGGCTCTCCGGTAAACAGCTCAGGAATTCTTTACAATCCGGTTGGGTATCAAGTGAACAGGGAAACCGGACTGGTGGATTATGATGAAATGGAAAAACTGGCGATTGAGCATCAGCCAAAGCTGATCATTGCCGGCGCGTCGGCTTATAGCCGTGAGTGGGATTACGCAAGAATGCGCAAAACAGCCGATAAGGTGGGAGCAATTCTCATGGTGGATATGGCTCATCCGGCTGGGCTAATTGCTGCCGGTTTGCTGGATAATCCGTTGAAATATGCGCATGTGGTTACATCAACCACTCACAAAACTCTGCGCGGACCGCGCGGCGGAATCATCTTAATGGGAAAAGATTTTGAAAATCCATGGGGAATTAAAACCCCCAAAGGGGTAGTCCGCACGCTGTCGTCACTGTTTGATTCTTCAGTTTTTCCGGGACATCAGGGTGGACCGCTGGAGCACGTTATCGCAGCCAAAGCTGTAGCTTTTTATGAAGCGCTTGCTCCTGAGTTCACTGAATATCAAAAGCAGGTTTTGAAAAATTCACGCACCATGGCGGAGGCGTTTATCGAACTTGGCTACAAGGTGATTTCAGGCGGAACGGACAACCACTCCATGCTCATTGATTTGCGCA
Source organism: uncultured Mariniphaga sp. (assembly GCA_964398855.1). Lineage (GTDB taxonomy): Bacteria > Bacteroidota > Bacteroidia > Bacteroidales > Prolixibacteraceae > Mariniphaga. Next base: position 64,797 of record CAYNOQ010000003.1, read on the forward strand.
CAAAGTTTCCTGATATTACCGGAAGACAGGTGGAAAACGCATTGGTGAAGGCAGAAATTACGGTAAATAAAAATATGGTTCCGTTTGACAGCCGTTCGCCATTTCAAACTTCAGGACTGCGTCTCGGAACTCCCGCAATTACTACACGTGGCGTGAAGGAGAACCTGATGCCTGAGATTGTGGAGCTGATAGATCATGTAATTTCAAATATTGATGACGACAAAATTATCAGCGCTGCCGGCGAGAAAGTACATCAAATGATGAAAGATTTTCCACTGTTTGCATTCTGAAAGCTTAGCGGATCAGGGAAATAGGAATACCTGGTCTGTTTAACTTTTTGGGAAGTCTATTTCTTTGAATGATGATTTTATGCTGCTTTTTTGCAGTAATAATGTTTCTTATGAGTTGAGCCAGTTGCCGTAATTGATATGTTTCCGGACATCGGTAACAAACATTCCTGCACTTTTGGCTGCTTCAATTCCCAAATCGCCATCTTCAAAAACCTGACACAGAGCGGGCTCAACGCCCATAATTCGGGCACATTCCAAAAAAGTATCGGGGTAGGGTTTGTGGCGGATAACATCGTTTGATGTTACAACTGCATCAAACCAGTTGGTGAGACCAAGCTGTTTCAGCTGCACTTCGGCACTTTTGCGGCTGGCTCCGGTGCCGACAGCCATGGGCAATTTGCCGTGATATTCCCTGACTATGGAGATGATTTCATCAACCGGAACCAGCAATTCCGGAGAATCCCAGAAAGAAGTTTGCTTCAGCCTGACAATTTCCTCCGGATCAACGGTAAGGTTGTATTCATCCACAATTCGCCGGGCAAAATCAATAGTTGCTCGTCCGGTCAATTCCGCCATAATCTGCGGATCAAACACAAAACCGAATTTCTCCCCGATTTTGTTCCAGTTGGCTAAATGCACCGGCAGCGAGTCGGAGAGTGTGCCGTCAAGATCGAAAATCAGTCCCTTAGCTTCAGGATGAACACTTAATCCCATAATTTTTGTTTTCCCCAAAAATACGAAGTTAGCAGAGAATTACAGTTGAAAAGGATTGTACACCAAAATTAATTAAGGCTCTGTTAAACAGGAAAATGTATTTCTCCGATATCGAAACTGACAAAAATTCCCACTTCACAGCGGAATATTCCCATGTTTTCGCGGTGGATTGGTTTTCCTTTTATTTCTGGTCATTTCCAGTGCGCCAATTATTTTTTTTCGGGTGTCTCTTGGGTAAATGACTTCGTCAATATAGCCTAATGAAGCGGCTTTGTAGGGATTGGCAAATTTATTTCGGTAAGCAATGACCTCTTCAGCTTTTTCTTCATCCGATTTGTTTCGGTGCAGGATATTTACTGCCCCTTCGGGACCCATAACTGCAATTTCGGCGGTAGGGTAAGCGAAGTTTGCATCTCCGCCAATGTGTTTGCTCGACATAACATCATAAGCGCCGCCATAAGCTTTGCGGGTGATTACTGTAATTTTCGGAACTGTTGCTTCCGAAAAAGCGTAGAGTAATTTTGCACCGTGCTTGATGATGCCTCCAAACTCCTGCGTGGTACCCGGTAAAAAGCCGGGAACATCAACAAAAGTTATAATCGGCAGGTTGAATGCATCGCAAAAGCGCACGAAACGGGCTGCCTTAATCGATGAGTTGATGTCTAAAACACCGGCAAGGTTTGCCGGCTGATTGGCAACAATGCCAACAGGGATGCCTGCAAATCTTGCAAATCCGCAGATTATATTTTTGGCATAATTGGGCTGAACCTCTAAAAAATGATGATTGTCAATCACATTTCCGATGATTTCAAGCATGTCATACGGTTTGTTCGGATCAGCAGGAACCAGCTCCTGCAAAATCTCCTCAGCCCGGTCGGATGGGTCAATGGTGGTTTTTACCGGCGGGTCTTCCATGTTGTTTGACGGCAGGAAACTGATTAACTCTCTGATCATCATCAGTACCTGCTCCTCGTCATCGCCCGTGAAATGGGCAACACCACTTTTGGAGCTGTGTGTCAGCGCCCCGCCCAGATCCTCTTTGGACACATCTTCGTGGGTAACGGTTTTGATAACTTCGGGACCGGTTACAAACATGTGGCTTTTCTCATTTACCATGAAAATAAAGTCGGTGAGTGCGGGCGAATAGACCGCACCGCCGGCACAAGGACCAAGAATGGCGGATATTTGCGGAATAACACCCGAGGAGATGACGTTGTTGTAAAAAATATCGGCATAGCCGGCAAGACTTTCAACGCCCTCCTGTATGCGGGCGCCGCCCGAATCATTCAGCCCGATTAAGGGCGCTCCCATTTGCAGCGCAAGTTTTTGAATTTTTACAATTTTATCGGCATTTGCACGGCTAAGCGAACCTCCGAAAACTGTAAAATCCTGCGCAAAAACATAAATCAGTTTGCCGTTGATTTTTCCGTAGCCTGTAATTACCCCATCACCGAAAATTCGATTTCCCTCATTGTTATCACCGGCATTTCTTTGGGTTACCAGCTTGTCAATTTCGGTAAATGAACCGGGATCGAGAAGCTGTTCGATGCGTTCGCGTGCCGTTTTTTTTCCTGAAGCGTGCTGTTTCTGAATGCGTTCAACTCCTCCGCCCAGCTCTGCTTCCTGATTAAACAGGTCGAGCTGTCTATATTTTGCTGTTAAATCCATGAAAAAATAATTTATTCGATTTCAATAAGAATCTGGTTGCCTTCAATGGTATCGCCCTCCTTTACGTTCACTTTTTTAACTATTCCGTCAATGGGGGCTTTGTATTCGCTTTCCATTTTCATGGCAGAAATGATGATTGCGTTCTCTCCCTGTCTGATAATATCGCCTTCGCGAACAAGCACTTTGACCACCTTGCCCGGCATGGGGGAGAAGATGGTTTTTTCGCTTGCCGCCGAACCGTTGGAGCCACGGTTGATCAGATAACGGGCTTCAGCGTCGATCACTTCAACGTCAAACCTGTCATAAAGCGTGTATGCAGTATATTTTTTTGGTTTTGCCTGTGGAACAAGCTCAATATTGTATGATCTGCCACTTTCTATTATTGAGAAAGTGCCGCTTTGGGTATGTAGCAGGTCAACATTGTAAACCTTTCCATCTACTTCAATTTCAAGTAAATTCCCATCCTGACTCAATAAATTGACCCAGCAGGTGCGATTGTTGATTTTAATTTCAACCGGCATAACAGTTATTTAAAAATGGTTGATGTAATTAATTTTCTTCCAGCGACTTTGTGCAGGTGCAAATCCCTGATTGCTGTTTTTATTTATCTGGCTCAATTTATCTAAATAGTCTATATAGGCAGCAATCAAAACCATATCCTCACACTCTTCGCAGGTTGTTGCGGCAGTAAGTTGCCCCTGATGATTTTCAATAAAATGCGTATTATATTTTCCTTCAATAAAATCGGGATGATTCATAATCCGCTCAAGAAATTTGATTGAAGTTTTCACACCGGTGATCTTGTATTCGTACAATGCCCTGCGCATTCTCCGGATTGCCTCATCCCTGTTTCCGCCCCAAACGATTAATTTTGAAATCATGGGGTCGTAGTGAATGGGTATTTCATACCCTTCATAGACATAACCGTCAGTTCTTACACCCAATCCCAACGGCTCGGAAATCTTGTAAATCTTCCCGGCGCTTGGCATGAAATTATTGTCCGGGTCTTCCGCATAAATTCTGCACTCTATGGAGTGTCCGCGGATAAACAGTTCATCCTGTGTTATTTCCAACGGATTTCCTTCGGCAATTTTTATCTGTTGCTTCACCAGATCAACACCTGAAACCCGTTCAGTAATAGGATGTTCCACCTGAAGGCGGGTATTCATTTCGAGAAAATAGTAGTTCAGCTCATCGTCCACTAAAAACTCAATGGTTCCGGCGCCCGCATATTTTACAGCGCGGGCAGCTTCAACGGCAGCTTCCCCCATTTTTTGCCTGAGTTCGGGAGTCATTACGGGTGATGGGGTCTCTTCAATCATTTTTTGATGTCTGCGCTGGATAGAGCACTCTCTTTCAAAAAGATGAATGGCATTTCCGTGCTTGTCGCCAAGAATCTGAAATTCGATATGATGCGGAGATGCAATATATTTTTCGATATAAACCGAACCGTTTCCGAAAGCGGCTTTTGCCTCGGAACGCGCCGCACGGACAGCCGATGCAATTTCGTGTTTGTGATGAACAAGGCGCATTCCTTTTCCGCCGCCGCCGGCAGATGCCTTAATCATTACCGGCAGACCAATCTCTTCTATTGCGCGAAATGCTTCTTCTTCCGAGTCGATGCTTCCTTCCGTGCCGGGCACTACCGGAATGCCGGCAAGTTTCATCGTTTCGCGCGCCTTGATTTTGTCTCCCATCCGGTCAATAACTTCGGGAGACGGTCCGATGAAAAGAATCCCTTCTTCTTCGCATCGCCGGGCAAACTCAGAGTTTTCAGATAAAAATCCATATCCCGGGTGAATGGCATCTGCATTGCACGCCTTAGCAGTTTCAATGATTTTTTCGATGTTCAGATAGCTTTCAGACGAAGGAGCTTTGCCGATATAGTAGGCTTCATCTGCATATCTGACATGGAGAGAAGTTCTGTCAGCACCGGAAAAAACCGCAACCGATGAAATATCCATTTCCCTGCATGTGCGCATGATACGGATGGCAATCTCGCCCCGGTTAGCTACAAGAATTTTTTTAATATGCTTCATTTGTGATAAATTCAATTGTTAAGCTCAATCAATAAATAACTACGGTTTGATTAAAATGTTTATTTCAGGTTTTTGGATTTTCTATTTGCAAGTTAGTTTTGTCGTGGTTTTCAACCTATAAATTGATGTTAATAAATCTAAATTCCTCTAATATTATTAATAGATTTAACTCTTTATTAGAAACATTGAAGAACAAAGTCAAAAATTACCTGAAAGGATTTTTTGTTGTTTATCAATTCATATTATCTTTAACCTTTAAAAGCTGAATGTTAATGAATCGGAAAATCCTGACTGTTTTTCTAATTTGCATTTTGCCTGTCTGGGCAGGAGCGCAGGATTTTGAGTATAATCTTTCAGACGATTCGCTGGTAAATCATTTTGCCGGAATCAAACGGATTTACTACGCTACCCGAATTGACAAAGCGCCAAAAATTGATGGTAAACTTGATGACGAATGCTGGCAGGATGCCGGCACATGGGATGGTAACTTTATTCAGCAAATACCAAATCAGGCTCAGGCTCCTTCGCAGGAAACACGAATAAAAATATTGTACGATGATTTTTATCTTTACGTGGGGATTGTGTGTGAAGACAATGAACCGGAGAAAATCCGAAAAGTTTTGGGGCGGCGCGATGTCAATAACGGAGATATTGCAGGTATTGCGCTTGATACTTATTTTGACAGGCAGACCGCTTTTGAATTTAATGTAACAGCCGCCGGACAAAAAGTGGATTTGATGCATTTGGGCGATTATGTTTGGGATTTCAACTGGGATGCCGTGTGGGATGGAAAATCATCCGTTGGCGACTCCGCCTGGTATGCCGAATTTCGGATTCCGTTCAATCAGTTGCGGTTTGCAAAGCGCGATAGGCAAATCTGGGGAATGCACGTCTGGAGGTGGATTGACAGGCTGAATGAAGAGAATCACTGGAAGCTGATCCCCATTGATGCGCCTGCAATGGTCTATATTTTCGGGGAGCTTCGCGGTATTCAGAATATCAGTACAAAACGGAATTTTGAATTGCTGCCCTATTCAAAAATCAAATTTATCCCCGATGCGGTGAAAAGTGTTACACCCGGATTTGGTTTGGACGGTAAAATTGGAGTAACATCCGATTTTACATTAGATTATACGTTTAATCCCGATTTTGGTCAGGTGGAAGCCGACCCGTCTGTTTTAAATCTTACCGCCTATGAGGTTTTTTATGACGAAAAAAGACCATTTTTTCTCGAAGGAAACAATATTCTCAACTACAGCGCCGGAGATGATCTGCTTTTTTATTCAAGAAGAATAGGAGCTGCGCCTGAATTTCAGCCCACTCCGGTTTCGGGCGAAAGGGTGTCGCTGCCCGACCAGACCACTATTTTGAATGCTTTGAAGCTTACCGGGAAAAATCATGCAGGACTTTCATTAGGTGTTATAAACAGCATGACAACCGCAGAACATGCAACTTTTTTTTCGGATAACGGAAACCGAAAAGAGCAGGTTGAACCTTTCACCAACTATTTTATCGGCAGGGTGAAACAGGATTTCAACAACAGAAATACAGTATTGGGCGGAATGGCAACTTCCGTAATCAGAAAAATTAATGACGATAACCTGAAATTTCTGCCTTCCAACTCGGTAACCGGCGGAGTTGATTTTCAGCATTTCTGGAAAAACCGAAAATATTATGTCGATTTTAAGAGCTTTGCTTCAAAGGTTTCAGGCAGCGAGCAGTCTATAAATATTTTACAGAAAGATCCGCGTCACCAGTTTCAGCGCGAAGATGCGAAACACCTTGAATACAGGGAAGGACAGACCAGTATGGAAGGGTGGGGCGGACAACTATCCGGTGGAAAAATCAGCGGAAAGCTGCGGCTTGAAGCTGAGCTTGACTGGCGCTCGCCGGGAGTCGAACTCAATGATGTCGGCTATCTGTGGCAGGCGGACTACATCAATCAGGGACTGAGTTTTTTGTATTGGATTAACAAACCAAAAGGCATTTTGAACAGCTACTATATTAGTCTTGATCAGAAACACAGAAGAAGTTACGGTGGGGAAAAACTTGGCGATGATGTTGACGGAAATGTACGTTTTCAGTTTAAAAATTTATGGAGACTTGACCTGTTTGGCAGTCGAAGTTTTTACAACATTGATACGCGCGAATTGCGCGGTGGACCTGCCCTTCGCAAGGATGGCGAGAATATGGCAAGACTTTTTCTTCAGACAAACCCCAGTAAGGATTTAATTTTAGGCGGCGGACCAACAATTACCTGGAATGATGATAAAATTGGTCGCTCAGAGAACTATATGTTTGTTGTCAGGTGGCTGATTGCCGGATGGATAAATCTGGATTCAAACACCCACTTTACAAAAACAACCGATAATAACCAATACGCCTTTCAGACGGAAACAGATGAGGGAAAAGCATATATCGTGGGAAGATTGAATCGCAAACTATTGACTACCACATTAAGGGCAGAAATTTTTGCCACACCCGAACTCTCTTTTCAATATTACGGAAATCCTTATGCATCTGTCGGGAGATATGATGATTTCAGAAAGGTAAATGTTTCTAAATCATTGAACTTTGATGAACGCTTTTCTCCATTGTTTATTAATGAAACATCAGGCGATAAAATTCTTCTTGACGAAAATAACAACATGCTTCTGAATTTGAATCTGGTTAGTCCCGATTTCAATTTTCAGGAATTTCGTTCCAATTTTGTTGCTCGCTGGGAATATAAAACCGGTTCAACGCTCTATCTTGTCTGGACAAACACCCGAACCCGCTATCAGAACGTCTATGAACCGTCAGTTTTTGACAGTTTGAAGGGAATTCATAAAGTTAAGGCTGAAAACGCTTTTATGCTAAAATTGAGTTTTTGGTTCTCCATTTAATTCTATGAAGTATCTTTGGCGCCGTGAAAATGGCGAGCTACATACCGTTTTATAAGAACAACATGCGACTGGCTTTGCCGGTTATTCTTTCTCACGCAGGGCAAATCACCGTTTCGCTTGCTGATACCATAATGGTTGGGCATGTAGGAACAACCGAGCTTGCGGCAGCAGCTTTTGCCAACAATGTTTTTGTGGTGGGTATGTTTTTCGGAATGGGAATCACAATCGGCTCAACTCCGCTTGTTGGCAGAGCTTTCGGAAATAACCGAGTGGAAGATGTTGTGCAGTGGCTGAAGAATGGGGTTTTTACCCATTTCTCTTCATCTGTAGTTCTTTCTCTTTTGATGTTCGGTGTCTATTTTTTTCTCCCATTCATGGGGCAGACAGATAGTGTTCTGGAACTTGCAAAGCCCTATTATCTAATTTTGTGCTTTTCTTACCTCCCCTTTATGCTTTTCTTTTCAGTGAAGCAGTTTTTTGAGGGAATCGGGAATACCAAAATTGCAATGCAGATTACCTTGATTGTCAATGTTATAAATATAGTTGTAAACTATGTTCTTATCTATGGCAAACTGGGATTTCCTGCAATGGGGCTTTTGGGTGCGGGAATTGGTACACTGGTTTCCCGGATTGCAATGCCGCTTCTCTATTTAATTTATATTATTCGGATTACCCGCTTTAGGAAATATTTCACGCTTGCTCACAGGCAACCCTACAGTTTGCAAAGAATTTCAGCCCTTTTGAAAATTGGAATTCCCGTTGGTTTTCAGATAGTTATTGAAGGGATTACTTTTAGTCTGGGCGCCATCATGATGGGCTGGCTTGGAGAAATACCCCTGGCTGCACATCAGGTAGCTATTGGACTGGCGAGTTTCTCCTACATGATATCATTGGGAATTTCGCAGGCAACAACCATCAGAGTGAGCCATCAGTTGGGAAAAAACGATTATAAATCCTTGAAAATGGCAGCCTATGCCTCAACCCACATGGTGTTGCTGTTTATGATGTGCATGGGGCTGTTTTTTATTTTTGCAAGAAAGCAACTCCCCTTAATTTTCACTTCTGACGCTGATGTGATTGCAGTGGCTGCACAATTACTGATAGTGGCTGCAATCTTTCAGGTTTTTGACGGGTTGCAGGTTGTTATGCTCAGCACATTAAGAGGGATGGCAGATGTGAGAATACCCATGTTTATGGCTTTTGCTTCATATATTCTTGTTGGAATACCGACAGGTTACTTATTTGCCTTTTTTGTAGGTGTCGGTCCGATGGGAATTTGGTATGGCTACCTTTTGGGATTAGGATTAGCTGGAATTTTATTCTTTTTTCGCTTTAAACATAATATTGCAAGCAAGCTATAAAAAAAGGGTTATCATTTGATAAGATAACCCGATTGTTCACAATTTAGTTAGACCTGTAAAAAAAATTGGTTTAACAGAGAAAAGGTAGTGCTACAAATAATATTTTATTTACATTGTCTTAAAACTGCGCTAATATAACATTTAATTGAGTTAATTGTGAAATAAAATTAAAAAATTATTAATAAATGTTAATAGAATATTTTGCTTAAAATGCAAGCTGCTGATTTTAAGGTGTGTAAGAAATAAGTTTTAATATGACGAAAAATTGAAAATTTTGAATCTTTTTTGGAGTTTTCCAAAAAATGAAAACTTTTTAAAAGAATTTAAAAGAAATTCTTAAAAAACCTTAAATTGTGCTGATGGTAGCAATTTTTCATTTAAAGCTCTTTTTCAGGTTGAAAAATTAATTAAACGAATATGAAATCGCTTTCACTATTTACCGGCTTACTGCTTATTTTCTCGTTTTTTGCAAGCTTTGTAAATGCGCAGTACCAATCCCTGCAGGTTGTCATTAAAAATCAACCGGGCAATCCCGTTGTTTTAGGAACAATTTCCGGCGAAAATTTTATTCCCGTGGATACGCTTTTGCCTGAAAAAACAGGCAGTGACGGTTTGATAAAAATGGTGCGTTACCAATTTTCCGAAGATGCAGCACCCGGTATGTATCGACTGATTTTCGGACAAACCACCTATGCACTGGTTATGGATGAGCCACCCCAGCAGCTCGATTTCTTTTTCAACAATGAAACAATAGTGTTTGAAACTGATTTTAATGCGCCGGAAACTGCTCTTGTAATTTCTCAGTCTGAAGAGAACCGGGTTTGGTTTGATTTTTTGAAAAAGGAGAAAATTCTCCGTGAACAGATTGAGCTTATTGATAAGGAAGTGGATTATTTTCATGCTGAAGTAAACAGATTGAAGTTGAATGCCCTGCCAGCCGGGGAGATGGAGTCAGCGCTGAGCGGGAAAGCCAATGAATTGAATAAGTTGCAGATGGAGCGCGAAGGATTTGTTGAGAAATTGGTTCAGGATAATCAAAAATTGTTGGTTTCCCGTTTTATCAATTTATATCGTGAGCCTTTTCGGGATGCATTCCTGAATCCTGCCGAGCGGCTTGAGCATTTTCAGCGCGAATATTTTTCTTATGTCGATTTTGGCGATGAAACACTTATCCGCTCCACCGTTTTAGCCGACAAAATTTTCAACTATTTAGTGAGCTGGAATCAGCCGGGATATACCCGCGAGCAGCGGGAAATTGCCTACATTAAAGCGGTGAACGGCATCATGTCAAAAGTGAAATCCGGAAGCAGAGCTGCTGATCCTGCCGTTGCCGATTTTATTCTTGATTACCTGAAAACCGGTTTTCAGCGGTTGGGAATGGAAAATATTGTGAAATACATCAATGAAAGGTACTCCGGCTAAACCGGGATGGTTTTTCGGTTTTAGACCTGGGTTTTACCTGAAGAAAATATCATTAACAGAAATCAGATAAGAAAATGAAAAAGAAGTACAACTGGGCTGTGTTGGGTTGTGGGCGCATTGCCGGCAAATTCAGCAGCGATTTGAAGTTTTTACCCAACGCCAATCTTTATGCTGCCGCTTCGCGCGATTTTGAAAGAGCGCAGGATTTTGCCCGTGAAAATGGATTTGAAAAGGCTTACGGCAGCTATGAAGAGATGGTTGCCGACCCTATGGTTGACATTGTGTATGTGGCAACGCCCCATTCGCATCATTACGAACACACGCTGCTTTGCCTGAAAAACAAAAAGGCGGTTCTTTGCGAAAAAGCGTTTGCAATCAATAAAAGGGAAGCCGAAGAGATGGTTGCCTGTGCAAAAGAGAACAACACCTTCTTGATGGAAGCTTTCTGGACGATGTTTCAGCCAAGCTACAACAAGGCGATGGAAATTATCCGCTCGGGAGAGTTGGGCGAATTGAAAATTGTGCGCTCTGATTTTGCTTTCAAAGCGGCTTTTGACCCGCAAAAGCGACTCTATAATGTTGCTCTTGGCGGCGGTTCGCTGTTAGATATAGGAATTTATCCGGTTTTTGCCGCGCTCACATCATTGGGCAAACCGCAAAACATCAAAACTTTTGCAGATTTTAGTCCGACAGGTTCCGAAGAATCGATAAGTATTCTTTTTGAATATGATGACGGTAAAATGGCAAATCTCACATCCAGTTTTGCTACATTTTCTCCAACCCAAACCGAATACTGGTTTGAGAAAGGATATATGATATTGAATCCCAGATGGTTTACTCCAACAAATATCACTTTGCAAAAAGCAGGTGGTGAAATACAAACCTTTCCATCAGAACATAAGGAAGGATTTGGATACCAGTATGAAGCTGCTCATGTGATGGAGTGCCTGGATGCCGGCAAAATTGAAAGCGACAAAATGCCCTGGCAGCTGAGCCTTGACCTGATGGAAACCCTTGACAGAATTCGTGCAGATGCAGGAATTATTTTCCCTGAACATGACAATACTTCGTTAAAAAATTAAGCGGCAATAGTGCCATAATATATAAGTTCATT
>CAYNOQ010000004.1:0-3549 GCA_964398855.1 uncultured Mariniphaga sp.
CCTTAGGGATCGCTATACGCCTTATTGCTACAAATATTCCGCTACGCTGTAGCTGCCATATTCCATTACACTGTAGCCACGATAAAAAGCACGAATCAAAAGGTGCAGCGCACCGTTATCTTTGTAGCACAAAGAACATTATTCATGTAAAAGGTGCGTAGCACCGCTATCTTTGTAGCACAAAGAACATCATGCGTATCAAAGGTGCGTAGCACCGTAACCTTTGCAGGCGCAACGGACAACCAATTGTAGCACAGCGAAGATTTGCGAGAAAAAAAACATATAAACACGGTTTACAAACCCGCGCCTGCGGGGATTTTTCAATAAATAAAATATTCCGGTGCGCTGCACCTTAGGGATCGCTATACGCCTTATTGCTACAAATATTCCATTACACTGTAGCCGCGATAAAAAGCACAAATCAAAAGGTGCGTAGCACCGAAACTGTGTATTTTTGCTTTTGCAAAGCAAGGCACGGTTTGCAAAACCGCGCCAGCAGGGGCACAGTAACCTTTGTAGCACAAAGAACATTATTCATGTAAAAGGTGCGTAGCACCGCTATATTTGTAGCACAAAGAACATCATACGTTTCAAAGGTGCGTAGCACCGAAACCTTTGCAGGCGCAGCGGACAGTGGACAACCAATTGTAGCACAGCGAAGATTTGCGAGAAAAAAGAATATATGAACACGGGGTACAAACCCGCAGCAGCAATTTTTTTTGCTTTTGCAAAGCAAGGCACGGTTTGCAAAACCGCGCCAGCAGGGGAAATGCCACAAAAGCTTGCCTGCCTTTGGTAGGCACCAAGACACAAAAATTCACAAAGATTCTTTTATTTAGGCTTAGTGAAATTTCGTGTCTGCCTACCTTTGGTAGGAGGACAGGACGAGCAATGAGCCTGGTTCTTCTTCGTCTTGAAACCTGAAACTCGAAACCCGGAACTCCGAACTACGAACCTGAAACCCGGAACCCGGAACTCTGAATATCAGGAGAAGCATTTACATCACACCATACAACTACACTGAATGAGTATCATTTTTTCGGGAATCATTATTTTGTGATTAGAGTAAAAGAAGAAAGGGGAAAGCTATGGACGCTCTTTGAAGATGATTTACAAACCCCTAACACAAAATCAATCATAAATACAGAAGATGCTTTCCCCTTTACGTTCTATTGCTAAAAATAAAACCAAACATTAAATCAATAGTAAATATAGCTATAAGCTAACCTAACCTGAAAGCTTTTTTACATCAAAAAGCACGGTTTTGCCCAAAAGGCAGCACGTTTTCCCAAAATGGGAAAATGAGTTCTATTTTGGGACACATTAAATAGACAGGAAGAATATTCCTGTTACCTATAAACATTATCTTTGCACCATGGCACGGAAAAAGACAAAACCATTTTACGAGCGGGTCAGGATTGAGGAGATCGGTGCGGAAGGCAAAGCGCTGGTCAGGATAAATGATCTGGTTGTGTTTGCAACTCAGGTTATTCCCGGTGATATTGTTGATTTACAGGTAATCAAAAAGAGGAAGAACTTTCAGGAAGCCATAGTAACAAAGATTCATCAATATTCCAAAGACCGAATAGACCCATTTTGCAGCCATTTTGGTGTTTGTGGAGGTTGCAAGTGGCAGTTTCTCCCCTACCCCAAACAGCTGGAATATAAGCAAAAACAGGTTAAAGACCAGCTGACGCGAATCGGGAGAATTGAACTCCCCGAAGTCTCCCCGATTCTTGGCTCCGAACAGAACAGATTTTACCGTAACAAGCTGGAGTTCACATTTTCCAATAAAAGATGGATTACCCAGCAGGAGATTGACGAAGAAAGTGAAATAACCAACTACAACGCCCTGGGGTTTCACGTGCCCGGCATGTTTGACAAAGTGCTCAGGATTGAAAAGTGCTGGCTCCAACCCGAACCCTCCAATGCAATCCGAAATTTCATCTTTGATTATGCTGTGAAAAACCGACTGCAATTTTTCGACATCAGGCAGCAGACCGGTTTTCTGCGCACCCTGATTATCCGCACATCTTCAACCGGTGAGGTTATGGTCATTCTCTCCTTCTTTCAAAAATTAGAAAAGGAGATAAAAAAACTGCTTGATGAAATACGTGACAATTTTCCTGAAATAACTTCACTTCAGCATGTTATAAACCAAAAAGGGAATGATACCATCACCGATCAGGAAATAATCCTTCACTCGGGAAGAGCTTTTATTTTTGAAGCAATGGAGGATTTAAAATTTAAAATCAGCCCGAAAAGTTTCTATCAAACCAATTCGGAGCAGGCATACCAACTCTATAAAATTGCGCTTCAATTTGCCGGACTCACCGGCAGTGAAACCGTTTACGATCTCTACACAGGAACGGGAACCATTGCAAATTTTATTTCGCGGAAAGCAAAAAAGGTGATCGGCATTGAGTATGTTCCCGAGGCAATTGCCGATGCCAATGAGAATGCGTCAATCAATCAAATCACCAATACAAATTTTTTCACCGGCGACATAAAAGATATGCTCACCCCGGAATTTGTCAGGAAAAACGGTTTGCCGGATGTCGTCATCACCGATCCGCCACGTGCAGGAATGCACGCTGACGTAATCCGTGCGATTATAGATATATCTCCGCGAAAAATTGTCTATGTGAGCTGTAATCCGGCAACCCAGGCAAGAGACATTTCCATTTTGGATGAGAAATACAAAACCACAAAAGTTCAGCCTGTTGATATGTTTCCACACACCCATCATGTTGAGAACGTTGTACTGTTAGAGAGAAGATAAAAACCGGCAGAGCCGGCAAACGGAGTGCTGCCGAATAATCTGGCGGAACAGGAGGCAGCATGCTAATTTTCAACAAATTTCGGGTTATTAACCACTCACCACGGTTGCGAACAACCGGCTGTGCAAAACTTCATGGGAAAAAGATAAAAAGGTGCATTGAAATTACATATATTTGTACCGAATCATGAAATTTTAAAAAAATGAAAAAGATACTTGTAATCGTTGGAGTACTCATTATGGCATTTACAGGCTGTAAATCAAAGAAACAGATGGCGCAATCGCCCTACACAACCGATCCTTCCACTCAGCCAAAAGTATTCACCGTTCCGGCAAGCGAATCACAACCGCAGCCACAGGCCGTCCAGCAGACGGCTCCTCCGGCAGCAAACGATCAGATTTCCATGCGCAAAGAGCAGATTTCATTCACCCAGCAGGAAGATAAGGCTCAAAATGAAGCCAATAACTTTTTCGTTATTTTAGGCTCATTCAGTCAGCTCGACAATGCAAAAAATTACCGGGAAACACTTCTGGGTAAAGGCTTTACACCTATTATTCTGCACAGCGAAACCGGTTACTATCGTGTTTGTGTAAATTCTTACCAGCAGGAGGGTGAAGCCCGCACACGGATTTCTCAAATTCGCCAGTCCTATCCCGAATACTCGGATGTATGGCTGCTGATCAAGGACTGATAAAGAAGACATTAAGTAAAGGAAGCCGCATTTAGCGGCTTTTTTTCTGCCTCATCCAAACCAATTCTCCCCAAAACC
>CAYNOQ010000004.1:3649-17309 GCA_964398855.1 uncultured Mariniphaga sp.
AAGCCGATTTTAAAAAATGAGTAGTACCTTTGCAAAGTGTTTGTTGAAAAATATTTAAGATGGAACAGGAAATAAAACAGAAATTACTGGATCAGCGATACCTGAAAATGGCAATGATCTGGGCGCAAAACTCCTATTGCAAACGAAGGAAAGTCGGTGCGCTGATTGTTAAAGACAAGATGATTATTTCAGACGGGTATAACGGCACCCCTTCGGGATTTGAAAATATTTGCGAAGACGAAAACAACAACACCAAACCATACGTTTTACATGCCGAAGCGAATGCCATCACCAAGGTGGCAAAATCGGGAAACAGCAGCGACGGCGCAACACTTTATGTTACTTCTTCGCCTTGCCTTGAATGCTCAAAGCTGATTATTCAAGCCGGAATAAAGCGGGTTGTTTTCACTGAAAACTACCGGTTGGAAGATGGGATAAACCTGCTGAAACGGGCAAAAATTGATGTAGAACAGATAGATTTGGACACTTTAGAAAAGCAATAAATGAATAAAAGAATAAGATTAATACTTCCCTTACTGATAGCTGCATCGGTTGCTGTCGGAATTATCATCGGCAATTTGCTCATGCGAAACAGCCAGCCTGCGGTTCGTTCACCCATCGGGCAGTCGCGCCCCAACAAGCTCACCACCATCCTGAAACTTATTGAGAGCGGCTATGTGGACAGCGTAAATACGGGTGAAATTATCGAAAAAGCTATTCCGGGAATTCTTGAAAACCTTGACCCGCACACTGCATATATCCCTGCAAGAAACATGAAAGAGGTGCAGGAGGAGATGCAGGGAAATTTCTCAGGAATCGGGGTGCAGTTCTCCATTCAGGAAGATACAGTGCGCGTTATTGAAGTTGTTCCGGGAGGACCTTCAAATCAGGTCGGAATTCTGCCCGGCGACCGGATAGTTACCGTCAACGATTCGCTTATTGCAGGAGTGAGTATTCAGAATGCCAGTGTTTTAAACCTGCTCCGGGGCGAAAAGAACACCAAAGTGATTGTGGGAATCATCCGGAGAGGAAACAAATCGCCGCTGGAATTTGAAATCACCAGAGACGACATACCCATTATCAGCGTGGATGTTTCCTATATGATTGATCAGGAGACAGGTTTCATAAAGGTTTCCCGTTTTTCGGAAAAAACCTATCAGGAATTTATGGAAGGAATGCAAAAACTGAGCACGGCAGGTGCTGAAAAAGTGATTGTTGATTTGAGGCAAAATCCCGGCGGGTCGCTGGCAAGTGTCCTGCAGATTGTGGATGAGTTTCTGGAAAAAGGAGAGCCGATTCTCTATACTGAAGGTCTTAATCAGCAGAAGAAAACATTCAATGCTTCCGGCAAAAACCGGTGGAAGGATAAAAATATTTACGTGCTGATTGATGAGTTTTCGGCATCGGCAAGTGAAATTTTTGCCGGCGCCTTGCAGGATAATGACCGTGCGCTGATTATTGGCAGGCGCTCCTTCGGAAAAGGGTTGGTACAGGAGCAGATTCCGCTGATGGACGGCTCTTCGCTGCGGCTTACCGTGGCAAGGTTTTACACACCCAGCGGGCGCTGCATCCAGAAATCCTATGAAGAGGGGAACGATGAATATTACCACGATTTATACACCCGGTTCAGCCATCTGGAACAGCTTTTTGCAGACAGCATCCATTTTAACGACTCCCTGAAATATCAGACAAAATCGGGAAGAACGGTTTATGGCGGCGGCGGAATAATGCCCGACGTGTTTGTACCCATGGATACCACGGGAGGCTCCGATTATTTTAATAAAATATACCGGAAGGGACTAATTTACACCTTTGCCTATGCATATTCGGACAATAACCGCGAAAAGCTCTCAGTATTGGGCACAGCCGCTGAATTCGAAAATTATCTGAACAGACAAAACATATTGGATGAATTTGTCGCTTATGCAGAGGAGAAGGGAATTCCAAAAGACAAAAAAGGGATAGCCGATTCCGGCAAGATTTTAAACACCCAGATAAAGGCATATATAACCCGCAACATCATTGGGGAAGAGGGTTTCTACCCGATCATCAGCAAAATTGACAATACCTTGCAAAAAGCGTTGGAAATGTCAAAACAGAATCTGTTGGTAGAAAATTTAACTTCGAGTAGCCCGGAGTGATTCTTTCTTCTTGAAGCGTTGAAAACTGCGCTAAAGAGTGGGATAAAACGCATCGGGGAAATGCTCTAACTCATGGCTGGTTTTGAAAAAAATTACCGTAATCACATCAAAGCGGGTATCCAAGTGAAGGTTTTTTGCAAAAATGTATGCTTCGGTGGCTTCCACAATATTTTTGATTTTGGCATTGGTAACCGCTTCTGAAGGGTGCTCGTAACGGATTCCGTTTCTCGACTTCACTTCAATAACAACTAACTGGTCGCCATCCTGTGCAACGATATCCAGCTCAAGATGCCCGTAATGCCAATTGGTCTCCAGTATTTTATATCCCAGTCCCGAAACATACTTTTGCGCATATTCCTCTGCAATTCTCCCAATCTCTTTTGCTGAAACCATTTTGTTGTTTTATTAATTTTTCACAAAAAACTCTGTCGCTCATAGCTGAATGTCTGCACATTACCGCACACTTCACTTTCAGACTACAGGAAGTGGTGAAGTCAGTGGCAACTGTTGCAACCTGCTTCTGTTCTTACTCACATCAAGTTCCCAGATTCTGCCAAAAGTGAGTGGCAGGTTTTTCTCTTCATGCCCTGCCGGAAATCCGAAGCTAACCGGAAAATCATATTCTTCAACTGCCTGAGCAACAATTTCATTAACGGTTAAGCCAAAAGGTTGTTCATTATCTTTAACTCCGGTGAAATCTCCGACAATCAAGCCGGCAAGTTTTTCAAACTTTCCGCTCAGTTTCAGCTGGTGGATCATCCGGTCGATATGGTATAGATACTCGTCCGTCTCTTCCAAAAAGAGAATTTTCCCGGCTGTATCCAATTCCAAACCGGTTCCCTGCATTCCCGAAATCACCGACAGGTTCCCGCCAATCAGTTCACCGACAGCTTTCCCCGGGCGATTTTCAGCAACAGGCGCAGTGTAATAAGTCAGATCGGCTCCGGTCAGCAGCTGTATCAGCGACTCCAGATTCTCATTGGGTTTGCCGGCTTCGTTAAAGAAAAAGCGGGGCATTGCCCCATGAATTGAAGCTATGCGATTCCGATTCAGAAGCAGATGCAAAATTGTAATATCGCTGAACCCTACTAACCATTTTGGGTGGCTGAAAAATCCGTCTAAGTTCAGCTTATCAATGATGCGTACGGTTCCGTAACCGCCACGCGAGCAAATAATTGCCGACACTCCCGGGTCGTCAAAAGCGGACTGAAGATCGTCAAGTCGCTCCGAATCGGTTCCGGCAAACCGGAAGTGACTACCAAAAACATGGTTGCCCAACCCGGGACGGTAGCCTTGTGCAGAAAGCCACTCCACAGCCCGATAAATGTATTCCTCTTCCACCTTTCCTGCTGGCGAGACAATTTTGATTTTATCACCCGGTTTCAAAGATGACGGTACTATCATTTTCTAAATTTAAATTTATACTGAATAGCAATCCCGCAATTTACAAAAACCTGAATGAAAATAGCAAAAATTTATTTGTGACTGCCGGAAAGAAAATTCAAAAAATGAATCAATTTTTGATTGATTTCAGGCTTCTTGAAAAACTTTGCCTGATTTCTGTCTCTGCTCCACCCGGTTATGGGTTACAGGGATTTTTACCGTAAGCATTGTTCCTTCATTTTCAATACTTTTTACCGAAATTTTTCCACCATGCATCTCTACAAACTCTTTACTAAGCTGCAAGCCAATGCCGGTACTGCTCTCCCCTTCCGTCCCAGCCCTGCCGGTTCCGTTATCGGGATTGAACAGGTTTTTTACCATTTCCGGTGGCATCCCGATACCGGTATCGGAAACCCGGATAGTGAAAAATTGGTGGTTTAAATTGCATTCAACGCCAATTTTCCCGTTTCGCGGGGTAAACTTCACAGCGTTGGAAACTAAGTTTCGAATTGCAGAGCCAATCAGCACGGGATCAATCTCTGCTTTGAAATTTGAGAGATTTTTATCAACTGTCAGCTTTTTTTCATGGATTGCCATTTCAAACTCCCGGATACTGTTTTCAATCAACTCTCCCATATCAGTTAGCTGCAGGGTGAGCTGCACTTTATTACGCTGAATCTGCCCCCATTCAAGCAGATTTTGAAGTCGTAGATAAGCGCTCTGTGATGTCTTTTGTATAAACCGTTTCAATGTCTTTTCATCTTCTGCCGTCAAAGCTGCCTCTTCGTCCAATAAAATTTCGGACGAGCTAAGCAATACATGAAAAGGATTGCGCAAATCATGCGCAATTGTCGTGAACAGCTTGTCACGCAACGCATTTACCCTCTTCAGTTCCTTTGTTTTGTGCAGCAGTTCGGCATTTTGCTTTTCTAATAACTGTTGCTGACTGCGAATTGAACCGGATTGCCGCAAATGCTTCAGCGTATTGCCCCACATGATTAAATTGAGCAAAAACCCTACAACAATAACTGAAAGCGCGTTGATTTGATGGGATAATATAATTGTTTTATCCGGCTGAAAAACAGGCAAAAGAAAGCTAAAAAAGAGAAAAGCTGCCGAAAACCAGATTTTACTAAAAAAAGGCGAAATAAATATCAGCAATGAAACAACAACGATAACCATCAGAAAAGGGGTGATTGCCTGAGTTGACAGCTGATCAAAACAGGCGATGGCTGCACCTGAAAACAGGATAAACAGAAAAGAAATATGTAAAAGTGGTTTCCTCCATGTCAAAGAAAATTTTTGTCTGTCCCTTATTACATACATATATACAGAAATCAGCATAAAGAAGCCGATAATAGCCAAATGGGCATAAATAATGTGCTGTCGCCAGACCCACTCAGTTCCGGTTGCTTCCCGGCTGCGCAAATAGAAAACAACAATCTGCAAGGTGCTGGTAATTATGGCAAACATGCTGATATATTTGAGATTCTGTGAATTTGTTTCACAGATAACCGGAAGAAAACTTTTCTTCTCTTCATCGGTCATTGCAAGCCTGCGCAACCGGACTCTGATATTTTCAAAAAAAACCTTCACTCTATACAAGTCACTAAGAATCAATTACTTTAAGAAACTTCTCAACTTTATCGAATATTTGCATTGCCTGTATGGGTTTGGCAAGATAATCGTCGCATCCAGCATTGAGAATTTCATTTTTCTGCCCGTTTAGTCCATAAGCGGTGACCGCAATCACCGGTAGGTCCTTTCGCATCTTTTTTATAATTCCGGTAGCAGTATAGCCATCCATCACCGGCATTTTCATATCCATAAAGACCAGATCAATATCCGAACGCTTTTCAACAATTTCCACTCCCTGCTGCCCATTGCGTGCACAAAGCACTTCCGCCTTGTATCTTTTTTGCAGCAACATCCGCAATACAAGAATGTTGGATTCTTCATCTTCAACAATCAAAAAAACAAGTTCACCATGATTGTTCATTGTTTAATTTTTTTCGTTTAAAATTTCATTCAAATTAATTTCTGTATTTATTCTGAATTATTCTCGCCTTTTTCAAATACTCCTTTGATAAATGCTTCTCAATCTTCTCTAACAAATCGACCGTATTCACCGGTTTGGCAAGGTAATCGTCGCAACCCGCATCAATGGCTTTAGTTTCATCGCCTGTCAGTCCGTAGGTAGTGATAGCTATAACCGGCAGTCCCGGATTGAAAGCTTTTATGATCCGCGTTGCCTCATACCCATCCATTACGGGCATTTTCAAATCCATGAGCACCAATGAAACGTCACGGTTTTGCTTTACATAGTCCACTGCTTCCCAGCCATTTGAAGCCCTGATGACCGTAGCATTGATTTTCTTTTGCAAAAATTTGTTTATAATACTGTAACTCAATTCTTCATCCTCAGCAATGAGTATAACCGGACCGGATTCTCCCCTGCTTTGAGCCGAAGTAACTATGGCTCCGGGAGATAAAACAGGTGCTTTCTTTTGCTGAACGGGAATCTGGATACGAAAAGTTGTTCCTATATTTTTTTGAGAGGAAAAAGATATCTTTCCTCCCAGAAGATTGACTAATCCTTTGCAAATTGCCAATCCTAAGCCGCTCCCTTCATATTTGCGCGTATTTCCGGTATCCTCCTGAATGAAATAATTGAAAATCTGCTTGTAGAATTCCGGCTCCATGCCAATTCCTGTATCCCGGATTTCAAAAAAGAGGTCGGGATATTTGCTTCTGACAGCAAAGTCGATGGTGCCGTGCTGTGTAAATTTGAAAGCATTTTCAAGAATAAGCGACAACGCCTTCTCTATAAGCTCCTTGTCGGAATAGATAAACTTCAGCTCAGGATTAACTTCAGAGACAATCTTAAACGCTATGTTTTTTATCCGGGCTTCATGTTTAAATCGCTCCTCAAGCGACACAATCAATTCACTCAGATTAAAAGTCTTTAAATGTGGTGTCATTTCACCCGACTGCAACAGCGAAATATCCATATAATGGGTAATGGTTTTAACCAGCCGCTTACTGCTTTTATTGATAATTTTTATCAAATCCTGCCGTTCCGAATCGGAAATATCGGCATCGCCAATCAGAGCAGATGCACCTACAATTCCATTCAGCGGAGTTCTCACCTCATGCGAAACATTGTTCAGGAAGGCAGATTTAATCCGATTACCCGCTTCTGCCTTCAGCCGGGCAGTTGTCAGTTCCTGATTCAATTTCCATGTGCGGTTGTTGATTTTCAGCAACTCCTCATTCAGCCTGAACAGCTCGTTGTTCTGCTCCTGCAATTTTCGCTGACTTTCAATCAGCGCTCTTTTTGCCTCCTTCTTTTCGGTAATATCCTTTGAAATCCCCATCACCACAAGCCTCTCATTTTCAGGCAGTGAGATGACATTTATTTCAGCATCGCGAATCTCGCCGGATTTTGTTTTATACTGAAATTCATAGCTTGGCTGAAGTTGCATTCCCTGAGCGCGCGCGTTGTAGCGATCTTTAAAAACTGCCTTGCTTTTATCAGTCATCAGCACATTGATATCGAACGTCTCGGAAAGCAGCTCCGCTTTGGAATATCCCACCATATCCTGATAGGACTTATTAACATAAATAAACTGTCTGCCCTTCAGCAGATAAATTCCATCGGTTGCATTATCAATGAACGTTCGGAATCTTTTTTCGCTCTCCTCAAAATTCCGGGATGCAGTGTAATGAGCCAGCCAAAGCCCGATCTTGTCTGCTATTTGTTTCAGCTGTTTTTCATCACTTTTTGAAAAATCGAGCTTCGGGGAAGTAGCTATTGCAAGAACGCCTCTTTTTTTGTCGGCAACATTAAACTTCAGCCTGGAAATTCTGCTATTTTCAGTTTTACTCAAAGTCTCACCATACTCTTTGTTGTCATATTTCAGGGAAACAGCGTTGATTTCATCCGGGTAATTTCGTTTTATAATTTCAACAACAGCAGGCAGAAACGAATCCGGTTTTTGTTTTTTGTGTCTCTCCTCATTTATCTCTTTTAAGCAGACCAAATCTTTGATTTTTCGGTTCAGGCTCTGTGTTCTGCTGTCAATCGATTTTTCCATCACCACCCACCGATTACGCGTAATGGCGATTAAAATAACCATTGCAAGCGTAAAAATCAACCCGGCAAAAATGACGGTGTGTTTGCGAAAAATTGCATATTGGGATTCAAATTTCTTTGTGCTGTGCGCCTCAATAATATAGGTATTATAAAATAAAAACAGCGGAATATATTGTGCATGTAAAAAATTCCTCTGCGGCTCTGAAAATGATTTCTGCTGATATTCAATCGGGTAAGCTGCCATCCTTTGGTAGTTTTCGGAGTTCCGGATTTGATAAAATCCAAGCTGCATCATTTCTTCAAGTTCGTTGGATTTGGGCAGAATATTATCAAACACCTTCTGTGGTTCCAGAATTGCCAGTATGATTCCGCCAGACGCATTGCCATTTGTACTGTTTTTTGAAAACGGATATGCAGCAGCAATAAAGCACCTCTCTGTTTGCATGGTTTTATTTGGAATAATACCTGACGCAACAACGCTTTTCCTCTTAAATGCATCGGAAATTACCTGCTTAAGCAGCTCTGTATTTTCGGAGTAAAAGCTGTTTTCAGACATTTTGCTTTCAATGCTGTATCCATATTTCAGATGAAGAAATTTGTCCTCCATTATCATCTGATTACCCAAAAGATTATCCGGACTTTCATCAATGTCCTCTTGCAGTTCAAACATCAAAACTGCATCGGTGTAATTCAAATCAACTAAAGACACAATAAAATCAACAAATTTGTTATACTCAATGCTGTCCTGATTCTGAATGAAAGTAGCCAGCAGGCTCAGGTTTCTCTGAATATTCAAAAAAGTGCGGTGCAGGTTTATCTGCTGCGTGCCGGCAATATTTTTAAAAGATAAATCCCGCTCCTGCCTGCTCACATCCTGATTGATTTGCATTACGGCACCGGTCATAAACAAACCGGTTATCAGAACAGCCACCGTTTCAATATGCCTGAATTTTTGCCGGATAGGAATTGTTTGTTTGTCGCGCCAAACTACAGAAACAGTTATGAGCAAAAAGAGCAGAAAAAGCGTAAAAATAATCGCAACACTCTTTTTCTTCGCTTTTTTTAATCGGACAAAATAACCGGCAGCTGGGTAGTCTATCCCGCCCAACAGCTCTGTTTCAGAATCTTTTCCATCGAGAAAAGGATAAAGAACAGTTATCCATTTCTGACCATCTATCGTGTAAATCTCAGAAATTTGTGCCCGTTTGCTCTCCGTTACCTTTTGATAGAGCATCGCCGGATCAGAATAGATTTCTCCAAACTTGTAGCGTGAGTTTTCCTTTTCATCTGCCAATACAATCCTTCCGGCATCAGCGTCAGTCCGGATGAAAAATATTTTTTCGCCGTCCAGATAATCCTGATAAGCTCTCAGATGCTCAACAAAATTGCGGGATACTTTTTTGGATTCGGAAATTTTTTGAAGTGAACTGGTACTAATTGCATCACCCAGAACCCGGACTTTGTTAATCAGGTTGTTCTGCAGCTCCTTTTTGATAAAAGAAAACTGCCAAACACTAAGTCCTGTAGTAAAAGCTAAAAATAGCACAACAAGCCCAATCCAGGGTAAATGGTGCTTACGGAAATATCCAATACCAGCAGTAAGCTTTGCAAAATTTGATTTTTTTGCACGCATCCCGTATTTATATTTGTGTTAGTGTCCACAAATATAGTAAAATCAAAAACATTATTCCAAATTGATGTATAAAATAGTGAAACCATTAGTGCCGCCAGCCTGATACGCTACGGATTCTTCAGAAAGTCAGTCTAATTTTGGATCAATTCCAGCAACCCGATATAATCTTGCCTCCCCGGGAAAAGCCTGTTCAATTCAAGAGCGTATCGTTTTGCCTGTTCTCTGTTTCTTTCCTGAAGATAGAAATGTGTCAGCGCGTAGAGCAGCCGCTCGTTTCCGGGAATATTTTTTATTCCCCTCAAAAATGTATTTTCCGCTTTTGTAGCCTGATTCTGTTGCTGGTATAGCAATCCTAAATTGTAGTATGCAGCTGCATTCTGAAGGTTTTTCTCAATACTTTTCTCCAAAAAGATAATTGCCGAGTCGGGTCTGTTGATTTCGGCATACAACAGCCCCAATGAATAGAAAGCATAATCATAATCCGGCTCCTGTTCGATAACTTTTTTTAATAATCCTGCCGCTTCCTGATTACGGTTTTGGGAATTGTATATCAGAGACAGATTCATTCTTGCCATATTCTGATAGTTGTCATCCGCAATCGCCTTTTCATAATATTCCTGTGCCTGATTTGCCTGTCCTGCACGCTGAAAATATTGCCCTAAATACAACTTCCCGGACGGAAAATCGGAATTCAGCGTACTTGTTTCAAAAAATTCTTCACCAACACGATTATACTGAGCAACGTCGCCGGCAGAAGCAAAAGAGATATCCGCACCGGAAAGTGCGTTATAGGCGGCAAGCCGCACCATTTTCACCGTATCAAAAAGTGATTTCATCATATTGGTTTTATATTCTTCAATGTTGTACAATCCCAACCCCTCCACTGCTGTGCGCCGCACAAGTGCCGCCGGGTGCTGCAAAGAACCCAATAATGCCCGAAAAGCTTCCTCTCCGGCATAATTTTCTAAATGAAAAAGGGCAGTTGCTTTTGCAATATCCGGAATGGTATCAATAGTTGTAAAATGAGCTATCTCCTTTGGCGAAGATTCCAGATGAACAGCCCTGAGCAATATCTCAGAATAATGAAATTGCCGTTTGTTGCCATACCATGTATTCACCCAGTCCGCCGCCCACTGAGACGACTGATCTTCATGGCATCTGTTACATGCATTGGGCACATCGTATTTTACGCTCAAATCGGGGCGCGGAACGCGAAAACTGTGATCGGGACGATAATCGTTCACCATATAGTAGCGTCCGGGCATGTGACAGCTTTCACATTTTGCCCCATCACTTCCCGGCTCGTGAAAATGGTGGGATTTGTTGTCATAAGTCTGTAGATCATGGCATTGCAAACAGAGCAGATTTCCCTCCATTTTACGCCTGTAGGTGTGCGGGTCGTGGCAATCGAGACAGCGCACGCCCTCCCTGTACATCCTGCTTTGGGTAAAAGAGCCCCAAACATAAACTTCATCTAAAATCTGCCCGTCGGCATAGTACAGATCGGGGCGCAAAATTTCAGGACTGTATTGCTGCATCCAGTGCTCTTCAAAATTAAAACTGTTGGTCAGCTGACTTCTGCGCGAATGACATCTTGCGCAAAACTGCATCTGCTCCTGCTGCGATGAGAAAGCGCCCAAAAAAACTGACGAATTTACCAATTCCGGCTTGGCATCGGCTCTTGCCAGCCTGATATGTTCGCTTCCCGGTCCATGGCACGCTTCGCACGAAACATTTATTTCATCCCATGTTGTATGGTAACTGTCCGATTCAGCCTGATAATTTTTTTGAAGATTTGTGGAGTGACAATCGGCGCACATATTATTCCACGTCTGTGCTCCACCGCTCCAGTGAAGCCATTCACTGTGATGAATTTCCAAATCGGGATAGAGGTCAAACCATTTGTTTTCCATGCTGTCCCACGCCACATGCGTACACTGGTAGCGCCCATCCGGAAATTCGATGATATACTGCTGCAAAGGATAATAGCCAAAAGTGTATCTTACACTGAATGTGTCGGGATTTCCATTGCGGTTTTCCAAAACCATATAAAAGGTACTGTCATTTTGGAACATCCTGTTCGTAAAACCTTTGCTTTTAAAAACAGCGTTGTTGAAATCACCGAGGACCGACTGCATATCAGCAACCTGCATTGATTTATAATGGTCTGAAAGCTTCCACGCTTCATATTCGGATTCATGGCACTCTTTGCACGCCATGCTCCCGGCAAAAACAGATTCACGAGCACTCTGCCTAATGATCTTGCGATTGGTTTTATCGGGAAAAATGAAAAAAAGCCAAATAAAAACAGCTAAAAAGAGAGCTATCGAAATTAGCGCAAACTTGTTTTTAAAGACATTTTTCATCTTTTAAATGATGGGGTATAAATTTGCAAATAAAATTACCAGGAAACGGCAAGTTGTTCAAATTGAACCGGTTCAATTTGACAATTCCAGCATTTTCTGAATAGGCATCACTGCCTTTCTGATAATTTCATCATCCAGTCTGATTTCAAACTTGTCGTCTCGCAAACTCTCATACACCTTTTGCAAAGTGTGCATTTTCATAAATCTGCAATCGTTGCACCCACATGTAGAGTCGATGGGTGGCGCCGGAATAAACGTTTTGTCGGGATTTTTCTTTCGCATTTGGTGCAAAATACCCGATTCGGTGGCAACGATAAACTTCTTGCTTTCATCTGTGGTTGCAAACCTGAGCAGCGCCGAAGTTGAACCAATAAAATCGGCAGCAATCTGAACCGGCCTGGTGCATTCAGGATGTGCAATCAGCTTTGCATCAGGATGCTCTTCAAGAATATTCATAATTTTCTCAAGAGAAAATTCTTCATGAACATGACAGGCGCCATCCCATAATAGCATGTTCCTGCCCGTTAAACCGTTCAGGTAATTCCCTAAATTACGGTCGGGAGCAAAAATAATGGGCTGACTTTCAGGAATGCTGTTGATAATTTTCAAAGCATTGGTAGAAGTGCAGGTAATATCCGTTAAAGCCTTTACATCAGCAGTTGTATTTACATAAGATACAACAATGTGGTCGGGATGCTGCTCCCGGAAAGCTCTGAATTCATCCACAGGGCAGGATTCGGCAAGCGAGCAGCCGGCTCTCAGGTCGGGCAGCAACACTTTTTTCTGTGGCGATAAAATTTTTGCAGTTTCAGCCATGAAATGAACTCCTGCAAAAACAATTACATCAGCATCAGTTTCTGCGGATTTCCGGGAAAGATCAAGGCTGTCTCCCACAAAATCGGCAATTTCCTGAATTTCGGCAACCTGGTAATAGTGCGCCAGAATTACTGCATTTTTCTCCTTGCGCAAAGCGTTTATCTTTTCATTTAAAACATTTTTTTCCATCACTAAGCTTTTTTGAATTGTTAAACCATTAAATTCTAAATCATTCCCTTTTCGAGAATAGCTTCAACATGAATCCGGGTCGTGTTAAGAAAAGGAATTCCCAGATACTCCTCCTGCGTAAACATAATCGGGAATTCGGTACAACCCAATATCAATGAATCAATCTGCCGTTTGTCTATCATTTTCTGAACAATCTGAAGCAGCTCTTTTTTGGTGCTCTCTTTAAAAATTCCCAACTCAAGTTCGGTAAAAAGAAGCTCGTTAATTCTCTCCACATCATCTTCATCGGGTGACATAACCTCAATGTTGTCTTTTGCAAAAACGTCTGAAAAGAAGGAAGCATCCATAGTGAATTTTGTACCAAACAAACCGCAACGCTTCAGCCCCATCTGTTTTGCCTTAATTCTGCTAACCTCAACGATACTAATCAGCGGAACATTTACTTTTTCCTGAATCTCATCAAAAAAAAGGTGGGGTGTGTTTGCACTGATAGCTGCAAAATCAACTCCGGCAGCTTCAAGTTTCAACACACATTCCGTAATGTATTCAGCAGCACCTACCTTATCCCCGCTTTTCAACTTTTCAATAAATTTACGCATGGTAACGCTGAAAATCACAATTTCAGGATAATTCAGCGTTTTATCCGTAAGGTTTACCTGCTGAATCATCTCCTTATAGTAATCTATTGTTGCTTCCGGTCCCAAACCGCCAATTATTCCTATTGTCTTCATTCTGCCACAAATTAAATTAATTCTTTTGAAAAAGCCGTATCAGAATTGTCCTGATACTTCCCACAAAAATAAACAATTAAACCAGACCATAAAAAGACCTTTTTGTTTTATGCGCCGGTTTAGTATTAAAATATCTGCGAAAATTTGCGAAAAGCAAATTAAACAAGAAATGCCACAAAAGCTTGCCTGCCTCTGGTAGGCACAAAGCCCCACAAAGAATATTTAAAAGCTTAGTGAAATTTTGTGTTTTTGTGATTTGGTGGCTAATCCCGACTTTGCTGTCAGTGAAGAAGTTCCGGGTTCCG